>CAZYDL010000001.1:0-40082 GCA_964646305.1 uncultured Desulfobacula sp.
GATGACCATGACTATGAAATAAGGGCCTTTATCATTGTTGTCAGATCTAAAAAAGCCTGAAAAAGTACCGGAAACTATTCAACCGGCTTATATATTCACTAAGAAAATTTTCCCGCCCGCTTTTGAAATGAACATGAAATTTAAATCATCACAAACAGGAGAAATGGATATTGTTTTTTTGGGTTCAAAAAACCTTATCCCCAGATATCATTTAAAGATTCAAGCGAATCATTCTGAGGATGATCCTATTGAAATTGTAAGGGAAAGCAATTCAAGGAAGTTTGTAGTGGGTGCAAGCACTAAGTTCCCTGTTATTAATGATGGTAAATTTCATACTTTAACATGGATTCGTTTAACTAACGGAGCCATGAACGTTTTAATCGATGGAGATGTTGTCCTTCAGACATACGAGGCCTATTACAGAGATAATTTTACTGGTTTTGGAGTTACCAACAATGGGGGGAGCTATCAATGGGACTCCTTTGAAATATTCAAAGCTCTGAAACCTCAAACAAATTGAAATATTGCTTTACAAGGCCTTTAAGCTCTGAACAATGGAAGCACGATTACGCCACTTTTAAGCTGATTGGAAAGTCAAGACTACTTCCATTAATAAAAAGCTTCTCCGATCAAATTTTTTTTTAAGTATATTTTTGATATCTTTAACAATCTTGGTCTGTGAATAATCTGGACAGGGATAATTATCATTGAGTCTGATTTTTCGAGTTGTTCATGCTCTATTATAAAATTTAACGTTTAGTCCACAGGCGTGCAATCGCACATGTTCGTGTGGAACTCAAATTCATATGATATGCGGTCACAAGTTGTAATTGAATTCCGTTAGACAGTAGCAATATTTCAAAATGCCTGTAAAGAGAAATCAAAATTACACTATGGTGAAATAGGTAGATAAAAGAACCAATTCTCCATTAAATTTTATCATTTCATCATCGGAATATTTTTTAAAAAAACAGTATCGAGCGGTCATGGCTAACAAATTTCCTTGAGTATCCATGCCACAAACTGTATTGTTTTTTTGGGGAAATGGTCCCCTGATGATGACTGTAATTTATAATAACTCCAACGAAAGAGTATAGAAATGTCTTTAAATGATTTATTAAAAAAGCGAAATTCCGTGCGTGCCTTTATTGAAAAACCTGTCCCGGATGAACTTATAAAATCCATATTCACCTTGGCACAATTATCACCGTCCAACTGCAATGTTCAGCCCTGGCAAATCCATGTGGTGTCCGGAAATACAAAGGATGCCTTAAAAGACAACTTGCTTAGAGCTGTGATGAGTGGCAATGAGCCAAACCCGGAGTTTGACTGGAAAGTACGCTATACAGGAACCCATCGTGACCGCCAGTATGAATCTGCAAACGCCCTGTACAGTTCGATGAATATTGAGCGTAGCGATAAAAATTCCAGATTGATGGCCCTGGTTCGAAACTGGGAATTTTTTAATGCCCCCCATGTCGTGTTTTTTACCATGGAAAAATATTTAAACATCATGGGAGCAGTGGATATGGGCATTTATGCCCAGACACTGGCCCTATTGCTGAGCCAAAACGGTATTGCAAGCTGTTTTCAAGGTGCCCTTGGACAATTCCCGGATCCAGTGAAAGAAATGTTAAAAATCCCAGAGGATATCGGTGTCCTCTTTGGCATGTCCTTTGGATACCCAGATAAAGAAGCAGTGGTTAATACAACCAGAACAGATCGGGCCGCCATTGAAGATTCAGTGGTCTTTTGGGATTAACCCCTTGTATAACGGATTCTGTTATCAAAAATATGCTTTTGTGGCACCATTCCGGCTTCCAGGTCTATATCGGTGAAAGCATTTATAAGGTTTTATATACCGCCAAAGACAAAAATTCCCAGGGGATGAGAAAAAACGGCAGCTAGTGGCCTCTGGACGCTTATGTAAAAAAACACTCAGAAGCAGATCTTACTCATACAATTTGCTTGGATTGTAAGGATCTTTACTACGGAAATCTATAATTATAGTGCTATTTTGATATTCTCATTTTAAGCGTTTTTTTTGAAATAAAAGCGAGCATTTTGTCTATACGTCCGTGGTGATGTGAAAATTTTATTGCTCCAGACTTTAGCCAGTTATGTAACCAGTTTTGTTTTGTTGCGTGTTACCCCGCCTGATCCCGCAGACCTCGCCCCTTTTTAAAACAATACCCCGCCAGCCTTCCGTATAGGCCGATCATAGATCTGAGGAGGTATCAGATCTATGAAAAAGAAAATACGGAGACGCAGGTGCAAAAACTGTGATGATTTATTCAAGCCGGATCCCCGCAATCTAAAAAGACAAAAGTTTTGCAGAAAGCCAGAATGCAAAGAGGCCAGCAAGCGCTACAGTCAGCAAAAATGGTTGATGAAACCTAAAAATAGAGACCACTTCTCAGGTCCTGCAAATGTCATCCGTGTTCAGCTGTGGCGCCAGCAAAACTCAGGATACTGGAAGCGAAAAAAATCTAAAAAAACCACTTCCTTAATTGAAGGTGCGTTACAAGAGGCCTTATCAATGAAGACCATTACTGGTAAAGGGTTTTCAAGTGATTTAATGCAAAATGCGTTACAAGATTCCTTATCGGCCAAAACCCTTGTCATTATTGGCTTTGATACCCAGTTAAATAAAAGTGCGTTACAAGATATCATTGATTTCACAGATCAGGGAACAGTAAAATTGGTGCCGGATGTTCTTAAAAAACTGATTGATCAAAAAAAGGAGGCTCAATATGGGCAAATGCTTTTCTTCCCAGGAACTTTATAAGTTAAGGAATTTGATACCAATAGATATTTTAATCGAAAAAGAATTGGCTATTCCATCCAAAATCAGTGAGGGCTTTTTTCGTTTTCTCTGTCCCTTGTGCAATGAATTTCAAACAGCGGTCAATCCTAAAACCAATCTGGGCAGATGCTTCCGGTGTGAAAAAAACTTTAATACCATCGATATGGTAATGACCTGGCACAAAACAGGATTTGTTGCCAGCGTCAAATATCTGCAAACAATTTTAAAATAGGATGGTCAGGGTATGGAAAAAGATTCACATAAGCAACCAGTTCGATATCATAATTATCGCTGTAAAATCCCGGAGTTTTTTCAAATAAGACAAGATACATTGCCAAAAAAATTTGAACAATACCTCGATTATTATAAAAATCGCTGCCAAGAAAAAAGGATTATCCAAGATGCAAGAAGAATACTTACGGGGTTTAATCTCTATCTCCAAAAATCAAATATTGATCTCCATAAGATATCAATTGAAAAGATCGATAGCTTCCTTGCGTATTACAATAAAAATCTTGCTCAAGGTACATGTAAACTATACCGGGCATACCTTCGGGGATTTTTAAAATATCTATATCAACAAGGCCATATTAGAAAGAATCTTGCCTCTTTTATCGTTGGACCCCCTGAATTTGCACGATCAATACCCCCTAAATTCTTACGTCCGGAAGAAGTTCAAAAACTGTTTAACAGCCTTGATTTTTCAGTTATTAGAGATCTTCGAACCTATGCAATTATTCATCTGGCTTACTATCTTGGACTTCGTCCAAAAGAAATTACTTTAATTACATTTGATGATATCTCATTTAGACAAAAAGAAATCAGTATTAAAAGCAGGAAAACAAATACTCCAACCATATTACCTCTGCCGGAAAATACGATAAAAGCAATCACTGCGTATATCGTAGGAGGCCGACCTGTCAGTGATCATAGACGTCTTTTTCTACAACTTATTCCACCTTATAAACCCATGGTCCGTAATGATATTACTCGTCATGTCGGTATATGTATGAAGAAAAATAATCTTCGTGCAAGTGCATATTGGTTACGTCATTCATATGCACAAAATCTTCTGGAGTCCGGGGTATCCATATATGGAATTAAAGAAATGATGGGTCATAAAAATATTGAATCAAGCCGTAAGTATCTCAGTATTCATATTAAGCTTATGCGAGAGGTAATAATTGATGAAACCCTTTGAAAGTTTTTTGGCTGAACAATTAAAAGATTATGTTGAGTATCGCATAAATACTGGTTTTGCAGTCAAGACGACAATATTTTATCTTAAAAACTTTGATCAATATGCAAAAGAAAAAAATGCAACCTGGCAATCTTTTACACCATCCTTTTTTATTGAGTACAGAGCAACACGTAATTTTGAAGCACGAACATTAAATAATATGATACCAAGCATAAGAGTCTTTTTTAAGTTTCTTATCCGCAAGGGCAAAATTTATGAAAATCCTTTACAGGATATTCCTGCATTGCCAAATAATTCTATCGTTCCCTTTATTTTTTCACCAGAAGAAGTCGATCATTTACTTTGTGCAGCCTACAGAGACCTGCGAAAAACTGAACGATATTTTTTATGGGATTACTGTGCCTATATCTCTATTGTTTTGATGGCCCGATGTGGATTAAGAATCTCAGAACCTGCAAGAATATTGATAACCCATTACCGGTTTGATGAAAAAACAATCTATATTGAAAAAACCAAATTCAAAAAAGATCGGTTGATTCCAATACCGGAATCAGTAGCCTCTGAAATTAATAATTTGTTAAATGTCAAAAAGGCATTTTTCCCTGAGAATAATATCCCTTATTTATTGAGAAAAGATGAACACACAAGATTAACAAGAAATTATGTGAGTCAAAGATTTAAAAAAGCTGTCAAAGATATTAAACTTGAACAGCCAAGAAGAGTAATTGGAACAACTAATTTTCTTCCCCCAACACCGCATAGTTTAAGACATTCCTTTGCAGTGAACACATTAAAGCGAATTAAAGAAAAAGGTAGATCCCCTCAGAATGCTTTGCCTGTACTTGCTGTTTACGTGGGGCACAGTGAATATAAACACACCACTAAATATTTAAAAGTTCTGGATGCCGTGCATCGAAGGCAAATGCTTGATTTTTCAATGTCCAAAAAATATGAGGCCATATGAAATTATCCACATGCCTACATCAATTTTTTGATCAGTACCTGCCACAGATAAAAGGTTCCAGCGAGCAAAGTGTAAAAGCTTATCGGGAAACCTTTTCAATATTTTTGCCCTTTATGGCACAATACCATAACGTCAAAATCAAATCTCTAAAGATAGAACATCTATCAGCCAATCTTGTTCTTTCTTTTTTGAACCATCTTGAAACTTACCGGCATAATACTGCCAGAACCCGGAACCATAGGCTGGCAGTAATTAAATCACTGGGGAAAATGGTCCGGTTCATGTATCCTGACAAACGGCAGCTTGCTGAAAATATTTTAAATATTCCTCAAAAAAGAGCTTTAAAAAAAATAATTGGGTTTTTATACCCGAAAGAAATCAAAAAAGTTTTTAATGCGGTTGATCTCAGTAAAAAAGAAGGGATGCGAGATTATACAATCCTGCATCTCTTATTTGACTCTGGAGCACGAGCAAGTGAAATTGCAACTTTGAACCTTGATTACTTTGATCATCAGAATAAAACCCTTGCAATCCTGGGGAAAGGAAATCGTTATCGGCTGATTAACCTTTGGCCCAAGACAGCTTCCCTTATCAAAGAATACATATTGAATTATCGTATTGATCCAAAACCGATTTACTTTAGCAGGCTATTTGTCAATCAGCGGAAAATGGAACTCACCAGGCATGGCATAAACCGGCTTTGCAAAAAATATTTATCAAAAGCTTTGCCCCAAAAACGCCTCCAAGGCCTGAGCCCAGTCCATAGTTTTAGGCATTCATGTGCTGTGAACATGCTGGCATCAGGTTATCCGGTGTCGGATATTAAAAACCGTCTTGGACATCGGAGTATAGAATCCACCATGGACTATCTGCAAATTGATCTGTCCGGAAAACGTGATATCCAAAAGAAATTCATTGAATATACACAGTCGAAAATAAAAAATGATAAGAAGATTGAGGAGTTAATTGATTGGGAAAATAATGAGGAGACTCTGGCTTGGCTTGATAGCCTTTAAACGATTGGAACTGCCTGTACCAGACACGGTGAACTCCGCAAAGGGATAAAATGTTATGTTACCAGTTTTTTTGATAATTTTTAAATTTTCTTTTAACCTACTGAATTTACAAATAATATGAATTTACCAAAAGAAAATTGCAATTTACTTTGATTTTAACAGGTTATGGCAACTCGCAACATAATGCCAGAAGTAAACACTTTTTGAATTTTTAAATATCTGCAAATCTTTATCAAAATTTGATCTGGTATCATTGATAATCTGGATGACTTATGACAGTCACCGTAAGGATAATTAATCTGAGTTTCAATTTTTGTGTCAATGTCTGACTTGTTTTGAGATGGCTTGAAACTCTTTTTTTGAAAATGATAGTAAATTTACGAGAAGTCTAATATCCTTTGGACAGAAAACCTGTAATCAGTTACAAGAGAAATTATGTAATAGGTAAAGCGAGCGTTATTTCATCCATGTTCCTTGCCTGATAGGAGAATGTAAAGTGATAGACAAATCTGTGATCATTATTGGGGGCGGGATCGGTGGCTTATCAGCAGGCTGCTATGCCCAGATGAACAGTTACCGCACCAAAATTTTCGAGATGCATGATCGTCCGGGTGGACTATGTACGTCATGGCACAGAAAAGGCTATAACATTAACGGCTGTCTCCATTTATTAATTGGTTGCGATGAAGGATCTGACTTCTATCGAGTCTGGGAAGAACTTGGTGCTGTCCAAGGGCGGAAATTTTTAAACTATGAAAATTTTGTTAATTTTGAAGGTACTGGTGGTCAAATCTTTACTCTTCATGGTAATATCGACAAATTAGAGAAACACATGCTGAGTGTCGCTCCTGAAGACCATAAACTGATTAAAGACTTTATTGCGGGCGTGAGGGCGTGCGTTCGTTTTAAACCGCCAATTTTCAAAGCGCCTGAATTATTCGGTCCAATTGACGGTCTGAGCGCATTATTCAAAGTAGCACCCCATTTAAGATTGCTCAGAAAATGGTCTAAAATTTCCATGCAAGATTTTGCCAAACGTTTTAAAAGCACTTTGCTGAATGAGCTTTTTTCTTACCTTTGGTTTCCCGATTCTCCAGTTTTCTTTTTTATGATGACTCTTTCCATGCTACATGATAAGTCATCTGGTTATCCACTGGGAGGTTCGTTAGCATTCGCTCAGTCAATTGAAAACCGCTACCTCAACTTAGGAGGGAAATGCCATTATGGATCAAGAGTATCCAAAATATTGGTGGAGAATAATCGTGCAGTAGGAATCAAATTAGAGGATGGGAGTGAACAACGAGCCGATTATGTAATTTCTGCTGCTGATGGCTATAATACCATTTTTAATATGTTGGATGGCAAATACATCAATAAAAAAATCCACGGTTATTTTAAAAAGCTTCCCATTTTCCCCCCTCTAATTTACATTTCTTTAGGACTTAAACAGCCACTCGACTTGGGATCCGGTAATTCAACCGGTCTAAACTTTCCCTTAAAAAAACCCATCACCCTAGCCGGAGAGGAAATAAACCGTCTCGGCATACGTATTCACGACTTCGATCCAACTGCTGCACCTCCTGGTAAAACACTGGCAAAAATATTGATACCCTCCAATATTGCCTATTGGAATCCATTGAATGAAGATGAGAAGGAGAATATCTGTGATCAAGTGGTTTCAATACTCGACCAGCGTTTTCCTGGTTTATCCAATACGATTGAAATGCGCGATGTATCAACTCCAATCACTTACATCCGTTATACAGGGAATTGGCAAGGGTCGCATCAGGGATGGATGCTCACACCCGAAACAAGGCTATATCGTATAAAGAAAGTGCTACCGGGACTGAATAATTTTTACATGGCGGGACATTGGGTCCAGCCAGGAGGCGGTGTGCCTTCAGCAGCATTGTCCGGACGCAATGTAACTCAATTTCTGTGTAAGCGAGACAAAAAATCTTTTGTAACTACAATTCCTTGAACGCCCCGTTTTGATCGCCCTAACTGCAACATATTACGACTTTTTGCTTTTGCTGAACACCCAATTGCTTTGTGACTTTTAGGTTATCAGATCTTTATTCAGGAACTGATTCCAAAATTTTTAATGTTTAAAGCTTCTTTGCCCCGTATAAACCATGGTTGCATCATTCTCATTGCACGCTTCAATGCTCTGATAATCATTTAAAGAACCACCTGGCTGAACCACAGCTTTAATCCCCTGGGAAAGCCCAACATCAATGCCGTCCCTGAATGGGAAAAATGCATCGGAAACCATGGTTGAGCCGATAAGGCCGCCTTTTACCTCTGCTACATCATTTTCAATTTCCGCTCTTTTATCTGTCTCTTTAAGGTCGGCAAAACCTGTTGCATATCTTTCAAAACAATACCTGTCACAAAGTTTTCTATAGGCTTTGTCCACAGCAATTTCTGCCACCCCTACCCTGTCCTGTTCGCCTGTTCCTATTCCCACGGTGGCATTATCCTTTACATAAATAACAGAATTGGATGTAATGCCCGATTCCACAAGCCATCCAAAGAGCATATCTTCATATTCCTCTGCTGTGGGTTCACGGTTAATTTTAAATATTTTACCTTTATAATCTGTGGAAGCTGTAATAAAATCCTTTGTGGAAAGAGTTTGGGGAACAAATGACCACTGGGCCACCATGCCGCCGTCCATAAGGGATTTAAAATCAATGACTCTCTCACCTATAAAATTTTGAAGTTTATTAATATTATTGATTCTAATTACCCTTAAGTTTTTTCTTGCCCCAAGAATATCCATGACTCCATCTTCAAATTCAGGAGCTACAACAACCTCTGCATATTGAGCTGCTATTGCCTGGGCTGTGGCTTTATCCACAGCTTTATTAAGAGCAATGCAACCGCCAAACGCTGCCACACGATCTGCCATATAAGCTTTGTTATAAGCCTGTTCAAGACTTTGCGCCCTTGCAGCCCCACAGGGGTTATTATGTTTTACAATGACTGCGCATGGAGTATCAGTAAAATATCGTAAAATATTCAAAGCATTGTCAGCATCTGTAAGATTGGTTTTCCCTGGATGCTTGCCTGATTGTAAAAGTTCAATATCAGAAACCAGATATTTTCCCGGAGCTATGGTTTTGGCATCCCCAAGTGCAAGATTGCCGTTTACAAGTTTGTAAAGTGCTGCTTCCTGTCCTGGGTTTTCTCCATATCTTAAACCTTTGTTTACTCCTTCAATCACCCAGGATACTTTTTCATAAAAAAGAGTCTGCCTGCTCTCTCCGTCAACAAAACTGACTTCAAGGTT
Source organism: uncultured Desulfobacula sp. (assembly GCA_964646305.1). GTDB lineage: Bacteria > Desulfobacterota > Desulfobacteria > Desulfobacterales > Desulfobacteraceae > Desulfobacula. The sequence continues at coordinate 9,283 of CAZYDL010000001.1, forward strand.
AGGAGTAAAATGATCATCCATAATTGTTTTATACATTTTTTTAAGATCCTGGGGCATAACTTATTCTCCTGATTTATAACATGATTGAACTTCGTTCATGGTTCGTTCACCAAGGTATTGAGCAATATTTGAGTCATATGAAGCAGTATGCTCAAAAGCTTTCTGGGACAGGGCAAATCTATCCTCAAGGGATAGAGAGCCTTTATTTGCCTTAAGATTTTTTAAAACATTTGAATATGATGAAGGGTCAACTATTGATGCCACACGAATGAAATTCTTGGCTGATGCCCGAATCATGGTAGGCCCTCCTATATCAATATTGCCTCTGGCATCTTCAGCAGTCACACCCTGCCTTGCAATGGTTTGGCTGAAAGGATACAGATTAACAACAACCATATCAATGGCACGGGCGTTTGTCCTTTGCAAATCATCCTGGTGGGCATCATTATAGGTTTCTGTTAACAGCCCGAGATAAATTTTAAAATCAAGGGTTTTAACAAGTCCTCCCTGGGTTTCCGGCTGTCCTGTATAATCAGACACTTTCTGGAGACATGTTTTTGCCCTACTCCCTAAAATTTCTTTAATTTTACCATATGTTCCACCGGTTGAAAGAATCAAAATATCCGGATTCACCTTTACCAATCCCGGAACAAATGTATCCAATCCTGATTTATCAGATACGCTCATCAAAACGGTTCTGATTTTCACATAATTATCAATTTTTTCAACCACATTTTTACCCATACTTTTTCCTTTTTCCAATACATTGTAATTTTCTATTAATATAATTAAGAATTTATATCTATCAACATACTATAGAACTTTAAGCAAGACAAATTAAAACTGAGCTTTAATTTTTCTTGCAAATTTCATCTCTTTGTTATATCAGTTTGTGTGTTTTGCAACTATATAAATGATAGGAATGTATATGAAAATAGTTATTCCTAAGTGTAAATTAATGGAGGTTTGAAACATGTCCGAACGAAAGATTACAATTAATGGCAGTCTGCTTGCGTTTGAGCCCGGACAGACAATCCTGGAAGTAGCTGAGGACAATGACATTGATATTCCCAAACTATGCCATCTCAAAGGTGCTAAACCCACAGGCGCCTGTCGTATGTGCCTTGTGGAAATTGATGGATGGTGGGGCCTTTCAGCATCATGTGTAACTCCTGCAGCCGATGGCCTTGTTGTACATACCGAGTCTCAAAAAGTCATTGAATCCCGTAGAAATACATTGGAACTTTTAATGGCATCGGGAAACCATAATTGCGCCATTGGAACTCCAGGCGACTCCAGCTGGGAAGAATTCCAGGAAAACACCCATAAATATGATAAAGGTGCAAATCTTTGCCCTGCCTGGGGAGACTGTACCCTCCAGGATTATGCTTACAGATACCAGGTCAAGGGAGACAGGTTTGCTAAAACTGAATGTCCCTATCCCCTTGAGGATACCAACCCCTTTATAACAAGGGATTTCTCAAGATGTATTCTTTGCGGGCGCTGTGTGCAGGCATGTAATGAAATACAGGTTAACAGGGCTCTTAGCATTGGCTTTCGAGGCTCTGATGCCAAGGTTATAACAGGAACAGACACAACTCTTGCAGATTCCAATTGTGTATTCTGCGGCGAATGTATCCAGGTCTGCCCGGTTGGTGCTCTTGTTGAAAAAGATGTGGTTAAAATCAAGGATCACTGGATAAATGATAAAGTAAGAACCACATGCTCCTATTGCGGTGTGGGATGTCAAATGAATCTCCATGTAAAAGATAATAAAATCATTAGAATCACAGGTGTTGAAGATGCAGCTCCCAACTATGGAAGCCTTTGTGTAAAAGGCAGATATGGTTTTGATTTTGTTCACAGCCCTGAACGTCTGACAAAACCTTTGATCAAAAAAGATGGGGAGTTTGTAGAGTCCTCCTGGGACGAAGCCCTTGATCTTGTTGCAAACAAATTCAATGAAATCAAAGATAAACATGGTTCAGATTCACTTGGTGTTTTCACCTCTGCAAGAGTAACCAATGAAGAAAACTATATTGCCCATAAATTTACAAGGGCAGTACTGAAAACAAACAATATTGATCACTGCGCCCGATTGTGACATTCCTCAACAGTGGCCGGTCTGGCCGCAGCTTTTGGAAGTGGTGCAATGACAAATCCAATCAAGGATATTGAAAAAGCAGATGTTATCCTTGCAACGGGAACAAATACTACGGAAAATCACCCTGTGCTCTCTTCCTATATAAAAAGAGCAGCAACCCTTGGAAAAGGCAAACTCATTGTAATTGACCCAAGAAACATTGAACTTGCAGAATTTGCCGATATCTATATCCAGCAAAAACTTGGCACTGATGTGGCATGGATAAACGGTCTCATGCATGTCATCATTAAAGAAGATCTGCAGGATAAAACATTTGTGGCAGACAGAACCCAGGGGTTTGAAGACCTTAAACAGATGGTGGAAAAATTTACTCCTGATTATGTGGAAGCAATTACCGGAATTGCCGCAAAAGACATTGAAGAAACTGCAAGGCTTTATGCAAATGCAGGCGTTGCAAGTATTTTGTACTGCATGGGCATTACCCAGCATACAACCGGCACAGATAATGTAAAATCCCTTGCCAACCTTGCCATGCTCTGCGGCAACCTTGGTGTTGAGGGTGGAGGGGTTAATCCTCTTCGAGGGCAGAACAATGTTCAGGGAGCATGTGACCTTGGCGGCCTTCCCAATGTTTTTACTGCATATCAATCTGTAACAGATGATGCTTCAAGGAAAATATTGGAAAACAAGTGGGATATCACAGGACTTTCTTCCAAACCCGGCTTAACCGCCACAGAGATGGTTCCTGCAGCCCATGACGGCAAAATCAAGGCCTTTTATATTATAGGAGAAAATCCCCTTGTCTCTGACCCTGATCTTGCCCATGCAAAGGCAAGTTTTGACAAATTAGATTTTATCGTGGTCCAGGACATGTTCTTGACAGAGACTGCACAGGTTGCCGATGTAGTTCTTCCTGCAAGATGCTTTGCAGAAAAAGACGGTACATTCAGCAACACAGAAAGAAAAGTCCAGAGAATCAGACAGGCTGTAACTCCTCCTGGAGAAGCAAAATATGACTGGGAAATAACCTGTGAAATTGCAACACGCATGGGTTATGCCATGTCCTATGAAAATTCCGAAGCAATAATGGAAGAGATTGCCCAGGTTACACCATCCTATGGCGGCATAAGCTATGACAGAATCGAAAAAGAGGGCCTGCACTGGCCATGTCCCGATGCAAACCATCCTGGCACACCAATACTGCACATAGGGCAATTTCCAAAGGGAAGAGGTCAATTCCATGCCATAGATTATATTCCACCCAATGAACTGCCCGATGACGAGTATCCGCTTGCCCTTACAACGGGACGTCTGATTTACCATTACCATACAGGAACAATGACAAGAAAAACCAAAGGGTTAAACGAAAAAGCCCCTGAAAACTTTATTGAAATTTCAGCTATGGATGCTTCAAATCTTGGCCTTGCCAATGGCGACACAACAAAGGTCAGTTCACGAAGGGGTGAGGTAAAAGCCAGTGTGGTTGTTTCTTCCAAAATGAGTATTGGTACAGTATTTATGCCATTTCATTTTGCTGAAAATGCTGCAAACAACCTTACAAATCCAGCCCTTGATCCTGTTTCCAAAATTCCGGAATTCAAGGTGTGTGCAATCAAAATTGAAAAGGTATAAATTTAAATTTAAACAACTTGTATATTAATGACCAGCATATTTAAGATAATGCCTGAACGAAAACCTGATAATTTGTTCAAGTACAAGGCGGGGAAAATTTTAACCACAGACATACAAGTAGTATTTCGAGGATTAAAATTTTTTACCCACGCCGTAATTGGACAAATTAGCGGTTGTCGATTGGCAGTAATATAAATCACAAGGAGATAGTATGAGTTCATCAGCCATGGATCAGACCAGGGATTATACTGAAGTTATTGAAGTCCTTGATAGATATAACAGAGAGCCATCCAGAATTATTCCCATACTACAGGATATTCAATCACTATTTCGTTTTCTGCCCGAAGATGTAATGATTTTTGTAGCAAAAGAGATGAAAATATCATCTGCTAAGGTTTATGGTATTTCCACATTTTATAACCATTTTTCTCTGGTACCAAAGGGTAAATATGAAATCAAGGTATGTAATGGAACTGCCTGCCATGTGAAAGGTTCAGGTAAATTGATTGAAAAATTCCTGGCAACACTGGATCTCCCGGATGGAGAAATAACAACGCCGGATGGTACTTTTTCCTTTGAAACTGTTGCATGCCTTGGAGCCTGCGGTCTTGCCCCTGCGGTTATCATAAATGATGATGTATATGGTCAGGTGACACCTGGAAAAGCTGTTAAACTGCATGACGAAATAAAAGTTAAGGAAGCCCATCATGAATGATATCAACTTAAAGCAGATAAAAGAATCCTATCTTAAACGCAGTGAAATTGTAACACAAAGAATTATTGTATGCGCTGGAACCGGCTGTCTTGCAATTGGTGCCATGGATGTTTACAACAAACTTGTTGAAGAGATAAAAGCTAAGGGTCTTGATGTGCTTGTATCTCTTGATTTTGATGAAAAAGAACATGCTCACCCCAATGGTGCCATTCATGTTTCTGAAAGCGGGTGCCAGGGCATTTGTCAGCTTGGCCCCCTTGTGACGATAAAGCCGGAAGGAATTTTCTATACCAAAGTCAAGGTCAAGGATGTTCCGGAAATTGTTGAAAAAACAATTGTTGAAAAAGAGATTATTAAGAAGCTTCTCTTTAAAAATCCTGCTGATAAAAAGAGATATGAAACCATGGATGAAATCCCTTTTTATAATCTACAGACAAGACTGCTCCTTGAACCATGCGGCAGTCTTGATGCTGAGGATATCAAAGAATATATCTCAATTGACGGATATGCAGCAGCTCAAAAATCATATACTCAGATGACCCCGAAAGAGATCTGTCAGGTTGTCTTAGATGCAGGACTCAGAGGCCGCGGCGGCGGTGGATTCCCTGCCGGAAAAAAGTGGATGCTGGCACTGAAACAGGATTCAAAAAAGAAATATATTCTCTGTAATGGAGATGAGGGTGACCCTGGTGCTTTCATGGACGGCAGTATTCTGGTGGGCAACCCCCACTCTGTTGTTGAAGGAATGATGATAGCAGCAAAGGCTATGGGATCTGATGAAGGGCTTGTGTATGTAAGAACAGAGTATCCCCTTGCTGTAAAAAGAATCAAAAAAGCCATTGAGGTTGCAAGATCAATGGGATTTCTTGGTAAAGATATCTTTGGTTCAGGCCATAATTTTGATATCAGGGTCATGGAGGGAGCAGGAGCCTTTGTCTGTGGTGAAGCCAGTGCAATGGTTGAAAGTATTACAGGGAACCGCGGCATTCCAAGGCCAAAACCTCCAAGGACAGCAGAACAGGGACTGCACCTTAAACCCACCATTGTAAATAATGTTGAGACCCTCTCATCTGTGCCTCTTATTCTTCTCCACGGCGCTGATGAATATAGAAAATATGGGACTGAAGGTTCTTCCGGCACAAAAACATTTGCCCTGACAGGCCATGTTGCAAATACAGGCTTGATTGAAGTTCCCTTTGGAACAACTCTGCGTGAAATCATCTTTGATATCGGCGGCGGTGTTGTAAATGAAAACGGTAAGATAGACAACAGCAGTTTCAAGGCTGTCCAGACAGGAGGTCCTTCTGGCGGATGCCTGCCTGAAAAACATCTTGATATCCCGCTCTCTTTTGACTCCCTTAAAAAAATCGGATCAATGGTTGGCTCCGGCGGTATGGTTGTAATGAACAAAGATACATGCATGGTGCAGGTTGCACGATTTTTCATACAGTTCACCCATGAAGAGTCCTGCGGCAAATGCACTCCCTGCCGTGAAGGAACAAAACAGATTCTTGGTCTGCTCGATGAAATAATAGAAGGCAGAGGAACCCTTGAAACGATAACGACTCTTGAAGAACTTAGCAAAGCTGTTATGGATTCATCGTTGTGTGGCCTTGGAAAATCAGCTCCATCACCCATTCTCTCCACCATCAAAGAGTTTAGAGAAGAGTATGAATCCCATGTAATAGATAAATTCTGCCCCACAGGCAAATGTTCAAGCCTTTTTGATTTCAGGATAGATCCTATTGTTTGTAAAGGTTGTATGCTTTGTGCAAAAGAGTGCCCCACAAATGCAATCACAGGCGAAAAAAAAGAATCCCATAAAATAGCACAGCAGGATTGCACAAAATGTGGTACATGCAGGACTACATGTAAATTTAGTGCTGTTAAGGCTGTCAGAGTTGGAACATATGGATAAACAACCTGTTAAAAGTATTGGACTTTTATATATGCCAGCTTGGAAATAGGAAAACGATCAGATGCAAACAGTCTGGCTGTTTTTTGTGTATAATAACAACAACTATATCAGGAGATAAAAATGACTGCTGATGTTTTTTTCATGGATCTAAAAGCCACTTCAAAGGAAAATCTCCCGCAAAAACTTGCAAGACTTGTAAAAACAGCAGGTATTCAAAAAATTTTAACAGAGAATGACTTAACCTCTGTAAAAATTCATTTTGGGGAAAAAGGCAATACAGCATATATCCGTCCGGTCTTTGTAAGGCAAATCATAGAGACAATAAAAGAGTATAAAGCCAATCCATTTTTGACAGATGCCAATACTCTTTATGCAGGAACAAGATCCAATAGTGTTTCTCATATTCATACAGCCATTGAAAATGGATTTTCTTACTCATCCATGGATGCTACACCCATTATCATTGCCGATGGGTTAAGGGGAAACAATACAACCAAAATTAAAATCGACCAGAAAAACTGCAAACATGTTTATATTGGTTCTGACATTATAGATTCAGATACCCTGGTCTCCATAGCCCACTTCAAAGGCCACGAGCTTTCTGGATTTGGCGGTACCTTAAAAAATATTGGTATGGGCTGTGCCTCAAGAAAAGGCAAACTTGACATGCATTCCAGGGTCAGCCCGAGAATAAGACGTAAAACCTGTATTGGATGTGCTCAGTGTGCAGAGCACTGCCCTGTAGCAGCCATTGAGCTAAAAGAAAATGATAATAAAGAAAAAAAAGCCTATCTTGATCCTAAAAAATGTATAGGCTGTGCAGAGTGTATTGTCAGATGTCCCACAGACTCGGTTAAAATCAATTGGAACCAGACTATACCTGTATTCCTTGAAAAAATGATGGAATATACTTTTGGAGTCCTCAAAAATAAAGAAAAAAAAGCCCTGTTCATAAATTTTATTACAGATATTGCTCCAAAATGTGACTGCCTTCCCTATAATGAAGCCCCCATAGTTAATAATATAGGTATCCTTGCATCCACTGACCCTGTTGCCATTGACCAGGCAAGTGCTGATCTTGTCAACAAAGAAAAAGCCTTGCCAGGCAGTGTCCTTAAAACAAATATGGAGCCTGGTGAAGATAAATTCAAAGGACTTTATCCTGATGTTGACTGGGAGCACCAGCTTGATTATGCCCAAAACATAGGGCTTGGCACCAGAAAATACACACTTGTAAAACTTAAAACCCTTTCACACAAGATAAAGAGCTAAAGTTTTCTTCCAATTACAGAGTATCCCATGATGCCGGTGTATTGGATAACGCGTTCCAGGAAATTTACCTTTTGGCCGCTGGTTAGAACTTGCAACAGGCTCTAAGATTTGCTCCGCTTTCAGGCAAAAACTCAGTCATTCTTCGATAAAATGAGAAGGATAGATAACTTGAAATGGACATTAATACCTATTGTATGTTGTCAACAGGATAAAGACGATCTTTTATTTTAAAAAACAATTGATCGTTTTTTTCTTCAAAAAATTTGGAAATTTTGAAAAGGGCGCGGTCTGTAAACTTGACAAGATGTTCAGGGGTTTTAAGAAAAAGCTTGTCATCCTTTTCAAACAATTGTTTTGGATCTAATTTTATTGTTTCACCATTATTGAGCTTAAGAAGAATCTCTTTTTCCTCTTTGATATCAAAAACAAAAATAGCTGTCTCTTTATAAGGGAAATAAACCTTTTCTTCCTGCTCTTCACTCTCCTGAAACACATAATATCCGTTTTCATCTTTTCTAATGGAAGTATGGAAATGTCTTATGATTTTAGGGTGCTCAAATTTCCCATGTTTGTTATACCAGTCACCGTTTTCATTCATCCAGAAAACAGCATCTTTTTTTGAAATAATAATTTGTTTTTTCTTTTTGGCCAAAAATATCTCTCCTCGACAGCCCGTTAATCCTTACATCATAAAACTCCATAGTATACCGGCGCAAACAGCAGATCCTATGACGCCTGAAGAGTTGCAGGCCATGGCATGCATCAGCAGAAAATTAGTTGGGTCTTCCTTAAGGCCCATCACATGAACTTCGCGTGCTGAACCGGGAACTGCTGAAACACCAGCTGCCCCAAGCAGCGGATTGATCTTTTCCTTCATAAAGAAGTTCATGATCTTTGCAAAAATAACACCTGATGCTGTGGCAATGCTGAATGCAACGGCCCCCAGCAGAAAAATACCTACTGACTTGGGATTGAGAAAAACATCACCCTGAGTTGATGCTCCAACAGTTAAGCCCAGAAAAATTGTCGCCGTATCAATGACCGATGTGCTGGCAGTGTTGGCCAGGCGATCAACCACACCTGACTCTTTCATGATGTTGCCGAAGAAAAAGGTGCCCAGCAGCGGAATGGAAGCCGGAGCCAGAAAACAGCAAAGGAACAGGGCGACCACTGGAAAAATCAGCAGCTCTGTTCTGGAAACGAGGCGAGAATCGGGCATACGTATAAGACGTTCCTTGCGGGTAGTCAAAAGCCGCATGATCGGTGGCTGAATGATGGGGATCAGTGCCATATATGAGTAGGCTGCTATGGCTATTGGACCGATCAGGTGAGGCGCCAATTTGGCGGTTAAAAAAATTGAGGTGGGTCCGTCAGCGCCGCCAATCATAGCGATAGAGGCCGCCTCTTTCGGCATGAAACCTAAAGCCATCGCACTCAATAGCGTTACCCAGATGCCGGCCTGAGCGGCAGCACCTAAAAGCATGAGTTTAGGCCTTGCCAGCAGTGAGGAAAAATCTGTCATAGCCCCGAGCCCAAGAAAAACTATGGATGGATAGAGGCCGGAGGTCACTCCGAAGTAGAGATAGTGCAGGACACTGTTTGGTTCATAAATTCCCAGCCCGAAGCCTTTGAAAAATGGGATATTACCTATTAGAACACCAAAACCAATAGGCAGTAGCAGGAGGGGTTCATACTGTTTGGCAATGGCCAGGTAAACAAATAAAGAGCCGATGGCCAGCATAACAATATTTCGATAATCTACAAGATAAAATCCGGTGTTTGATAAAAACTGGACAAGCAGTTCCATTCTTCTTTTCCTAATTATTGTGTGTGTTTCACCTGAAAGCTATTCACAACGCCCGGTCTTATTGGGATGGCGCTCATAACTTTAATGTTTGTTTGTCGTTGTTTCGGGTATCGTTTGTGAGTCATTATGGTCCAATTGTGAGCGTTTATCTGTTCCAAATAAATAACCCCTCACCCTCACGTATCAATATTCCGGCATCTCTGAGACGGCTAACCGTCAGAATAGGATGCGGAAAATTGTTTTGCTCAGCAACCTGGTAAAGATCGCTCAACTCAAAAGGTTGTTCAAGCTTGTCAATAAGCATCTGATAGATTTTGGCTGTTTCCAAAATGTCGTTTGGTAATATCTTGGGAACAGATATCTCATCCTTGCTCTTGACCTTGCTCTTGATTGGGGGTTCTGTGGTCTGTTTAGCTTTTTTGTCAAAGATGGTGACCAGCTTATGCAGTTGAGAGATGATAATGGACAGGATGATTAATCCCGACATTACTATCATCGGTCCGATAATGGCCATTGCCCAGCCATTATTAGCACTTATGGCTTCTAATCCGTACAAAATTGATCCTCCTGTCTCATTTATTGTGATCCTGCGGCTATAGTTCGCCGTTCTGAAGCGATTTGATCAATTTTTTTCATTATTTTTTCGCCTAGGGCATTGTCTCCCTGGATCAGTTCAAAAAAATCCCTGCTCGATATTTCCAACACCTCTCCGTCTTTTTTGGCTGTAACGGTTCCTATATAGTGGAATGGATGGACAACTGTAGACCAGCCCATAACCTCACCTATTTGCTCTAAAATATTCGAACGACCTCCTTCGAAATCGACCTCATAAGTTCCGGAGAGGATAATGAAGAAAGTGAGCGCCGGAGTACCTTGTTCAATTATAACCTCGCCGGGCTCGACAGTTCTGGATTTAAGCGCTGCTGCAAACGATTCCAACTCATTCTGCTTAAAATCTACAAAAAAATCGAGGGGTTTGAGAATATGGGCATCAATACTCATAACTGGCTCCTAATGCTTGTAAAAATTCGAATTTTAGCTAAACATTTTTCATATGTCAAGTTGAAAAAACCTGAAAATGAATCTTAGCTTGAACCTACACTTAAATTCGATTAAAATTCGGAGAATAGCGGGAGCAGTTTTATGCGGCATGTGCAGATAGAAGGCCATCGCCCTGCACAGAGATTTAAAAACAAATGGGGGGCAGATTTAAAATCTGCCCCCCATCTTTTTTACCTGGACACAAATTTAAATCTGCATCCACAAACAAAAGTCTCTATAGTGGAGCAGAACTCATCACAGTACTAAGCTCTTCAATTTTATTATTTTTAATTCGCCATGCATAAATATCTTCCATATCCTTTACAACCTGGAACATCTGGAAGGTACCATGCCAGTGAGCATAATCAGGAGCATTCATGGCAGCACCCTGGCGGGCACGTCTTCCTGTATGATGCCACAGATAGTACATAAGTTCCTGGAATCCGTCTTTCCATGGATCTTTTTTCAGCAGCTTTTTCTCTGCAAGATCTTTTTTCATCTTAACTGCATAAGCCCATTGTTTGTTGTATAGTTCATTCATGTTGTCAAGGCTTACTCTCTGCACGTCTGTATGTGTTTTGCCATGACAGTTGGCACAAACTTTACGCATGAGTTTTTCACCTTTTTCACCATCACCTCGATTACCGCTTCTGACAACACTTTTCTTATGCATCAAGTCCCATTTAAGGCGTTCCTGGACATTATGGGTTACGGCAAGATCTCCAATGCCGCTAATATGACATGTGGCACAGGTAGGACCAGTATAATCACCTGGTTCCCAGGCTCCTGGGGCACTGTCGTATCTCCACTCTTCTCCACGGGAGAGATATTTCTGGCCATGTTTACTTTCAAAAAAGATTTCAATATCTGGATGGTCAGGTCCAAGATGGCATGCGCCGCATGCTTCTGGTTTTCTGGCATCGGCAATGGAAAATTCGTGTCTTGTATGGCATACAGTACATGTTCCTATGGATCCGTCAGGATATTTTGTTCCAACACCACCTGGCCAGGTTTCATTGATAGGCCTGTTATCGGGTCCAAGTTCCACTACAGTACCATGGCACATCTGGCAGCCCGAAGCTCTTGGTGCTCTTACATAGGCAGGTTGTCCTTTGGGAGTTAAACCAGTGGAAAGATCAAGTTGACTGGGGTCATCCATAAAAGCGCTGCCTTCATTGAGATACATCAATTTCTGCAAAGCACCTCTTTTGGGATCTGCAACTGCGCCCAGAGAGAGCTGACCATGCCCGCTTTTTAAAAATTGTTCAACTTCCTGGGGATGGCACCGTGAACAGGTTTTTGATGATACCATGGGAGAGATATAAATATCAGTCCCCTTAAGGCCCTGACATTGACCTGCCATTGGTGAACTTTTCTCAACTGCATGGCAGTCGTAACATGAAATCCCGGCATGGCTCATGCTGCTTATTTTCCACGCCTCAACAGTCCCCGGCATCTCTTTGGCATGACATTCAATACATCTTGCTGCCTCTGGAGTTAGACCAACCTTTATAACAAGTTTTCTCTCAAGAGTGGGAGATTCATTGCCTGCATAAGCAACAGCAACAACTCCAACAAGGAAAAGCAGGAAACATGTTAAAAGGATTTTTACAGCTGAATACTTCATTTTACCCCCTTACAATTTTAAGTTAATTATTTTACAACACTTATTATTTTTTAAAAAAATTATCTGCGGTTTGAATCATATCCTTATGTCCCACATGCGGGTGGCATTCAGCACATTTCTTTTTGGTTTCTCCAAGAAGATATTTGCGATGGGCTATAAAACCACCCCGCTCCATTCCCGGTGGAGTTAAAACATGGTGACATCTGCGGCATGCATTATCAAAGGTGAATTTCAGACGATTCTTGTCGGCAGCCGCTGCCCAGTCATAGGTTTTGCCATCAATGGTAAAATTATGGATAATATCACTGATACCGGTTTTTGCCTTAACTGTGAAATACTCGATAAAACTTCCATGGGGCAAATGACAATCAACACACTGGGCAGTGAACCCTTGTGGATTTTGACCACCGTGAACTGAATCTTGCCAGGAAGTTCTAAAGGGAGTCATAACATGACAGGAGACACAAAATTCATCGGTATTGGTAGTTTCAATCATAAAACCAGATGCCAGTACAATCACTGCCATTAAAACAATACCAATAACGATTCCAAACAACCAGCCTGCTTTATTTGACGTTGAAGCCATTGAAAAGTTTCCTTTCAAGATTGTATGATTTAGAATATCTCTTTTTGTATAATCATTCTATATCAGGAAATTATGTAACTATGGTGTTAAAGATGTAACAATTATGTTACATGGCCGGATATCTTTGTACTGAGCTATTATTAAGTTCTTTTAACCATTGAATTTATATCCAATTCCTGGAATGGTTATAATATATTTAGGATTATCTGATTTTTGCTCAATCTTTTTTCTCAACCGCTGGATATGGACATCAAGAGCCCTGGAATTTGAATAAAGCTGAGAATCCTGCCATATTGTTTTTTCAATAAACCCCCGGGAGAGTGCTTTGCCGGAATAAGCGGCAAAGAGTTCCAATAAGCCAAATTCTGTTTTGGTTAATTTAATATCATTATTTTTTATGGAAACCTGTCTGGTTCGAAAATTAATTTCAAGATCCCCAAACTGCTGCTTATTGTGGACAACAGTCCTCTCTATCCTGTTAAAGATTGCCACAATTCTGGCAGAGAGTTCCAGAAAATCAAATGGTTTTACAATGTAATCATCGGCACCGCTTTTAAGACCCAGTACCTTATCTGACAAAGCATCCCTAGCGGTGAGCATAATGATTGGAAAATTAAATTTTTTGCGCAGAATTTCACAAACAGCAACACCATCCAGGTCAGGAAGATTCAAATCAAGCAAAACAAGGTCAGGGTTTGTATTTTCAGCCATATAAATACCGTCCTGACCTGTAAAGGCAGATATAACATTATAACCGTCTATCACAAGATTGCCCTGTATGGTTTGAACAATATCTTTATCATCATCAATGAGTAAAATAGTTTTTTGGGTAGATTTATCTCTCATTATCTTCGTCCTGATTGGGTTGCAACGGCAGAATAATATAAAAACAAGCGCCTTGACCAAGCCTGCTTTCAATACTTATTTCACCTTCATGTGCATTAACTATAGCTTTTGAAATAGCAAGCCCCATGCCACTCCCTTTGTGCTGTTTATGATTCTCAACAGTATAAAATTTTTCAAAAATATTCTCAAACAAATTTTTATCAATTCCGGGACCCTGATCTTTAATAAATATTTCAACCTTGTCATCTGTTTTTTCAAGACCAATGTTGATTATACTGTTTTGTTCAGAAAATTTAATGGCATTGTCCAGAATATTAACAAGTACCTGTTCCATACGTTCAAGATCAATCAGGGCATAGATACTACCGGGACTTACAAAATCAACATTAATATTTTTCCCCATTGCAATGGGGCTCATTATTTCAATAATTTCTTCAATTAAAACGGTAATATTTTCCCTGTTAAACTCCCACTCTATTTTTCCAGCTTCAAGTTTTGTAAAATCAAACAGATTATTAATAAGCCTTGTCAGGCGCGTCAGATTTTTTTCCATAATGGTCAGATATTGAAATGCATCTGGATTTTTTATTGTTCTTGCAAGATAAGTTATGCTTCCTCTTGCTGCTGTCAGAGGAGAACGCAGTTCATGGGACATATTGGCAAGGAAATCAGATTTCAGTTTATCAAGTTTTAAAAGTTCATGATTGGCTTTTGCCAGATCTTTTGTTGCCATTGATACTTTTTTTTCAAGTTGTTCATTGTTCTTTGCCAGACCTGATGCCATCATGTTAAAATTATGCCCCAACAATTCAAGTTCATCATTTGTTTTAATGGAAACCCTTGCATCAGGGTTGCCGGAAAAAATCTGCCGGCCTTTATACTCCAGCTCTTTTAACGGATTTAAAACAACTGTTTTAATCATGAACATTAAAAATCCTATTATTAAAACAGTGATACATATGCCTCCAGCACCAAACATAACAGCATTCTGCTTTAAGATTTTTCTTGTCTCCAGATAAGGCACAGTAACACGAAGGCCGCCTATGATACTTGACATGGTAATTTTTTCAGGGCCATAATTTTCACTGGTATGGCATTTAATGCATCCCTTTGTTCTATACAGGGGAACCATAAAATCACAGGACAAATCTGTAAATCTGTAAACCTCTGTGATCTTTTCATGTTTAAAACGAGTCAAAGCCTGTTTTTCAAAGTCATCAGCCATATTGTCACTACTGATGGGATAAAGGCTTGAAAGTTTGATGCTATATGATTTTTTTTCCATTGAATACTGGGAAAGTTTCTTTGTTACCATGGCAGGTGTAAACATCTGTATTTCACCCATTGGTGTATTAAGCCGGCATTGTATTTTATCTTTGATATTACTTGCACCCAAGCTTTGAACAGGAACAAAAATTCCTCCGTCACAATCAGTGACCCACTGCCTTGTTAAAATAATAGTATCTGCGACAACTCTTGCTTTTTCAAGAGTCTGGGCCTTGGCCTGTTTTATAAGATTTGCCGCAATCCAGGTAAAGATCAACCCAAGAATCGGTACTATTATTACAATAACTCCAATTATAAATTTTTTATTTAAAGAGTGCTTCATTGTATTTCTTGAAATAGCCTTAAAAGGTTTTTACGTCAAGTCAAGAATAAAATCTGTCAATAAGGAGCAATCACATCGTTTAAAACCATTGAGATGTTTTGCCTTTGCAACTGCCATGGATTCCGGATCAAGATCATCATCTGAAACAAAAGCCTTTACATGTTCAACAGAAGAAAAAAGCGGTTTTCTTTTAACATGATCCTGCCATATTTCAATTTTCTCATAGGGGCCGCTGATCCATCCTTCAATGAGCACGATATCAACATTTAAATAGTATTTTTCAAGAAGTTTTTCAGGTGTTAATCTGTCCGAGGCAGGCAGATATATGGCTGACATGCTCTGGGTCATCATGGACGCCGGCACAGCACCGGCTTTTCTATGCAGAAAAGAATCTTTTCCAGGTTTATCAAGTTCATGGGCATGGGCACTGTGTTTCAAGGAACCGACTTTAATTCCTCTTTTGACCATCTCTTTAATTAAATCAACAATCAGTGTGGTTTTGCCGCATCCTGCATGACCTATAATATGTACAGGTGTCATAAAAAATCCTAAAATATTTCTTCATAAATAACAATAGATAATAAACTATACCATATTGGATGCATTTATATCATAGAAATAATTATAAAAAATGATTCCATTTTTGTAAGGTTTACTAAATGGTATATTTCTTGACTGGTATATACCATCTTTGCCCACAAGTAAAAATACATACAAATTTTCTGCGTTGTGATTTCCTGAACAGCAAACTGATCCAAATTATTTACCAGAGTTTGAGTAATATATTTAATCAACTCTTTAAGAAGCTGTTCCCCTTGCCACAGACAGAGCGTCTGTGAAGGTATCTCGTTGTCGTCTTGGTTTGACCCTGCGATTTTCAATATAAATTACAGGATTAATAGTTTTTTGCACCAGGCATTCTTGTACTTCCAAGAGTTGTGCCACAGTTATGTAGTGTTTTGCAGGATGGATAAATATTATGCCTGAGTTTCCCGGGTTAAAAAAGATTAAATCTTTATCGGGCAAGTAGCCTTCCATATCACACCTCCATAAATTATAAAAAAATATCGTTTTAGAACAATAGGTCGAATATCATACCTTACTAAGAGCTGAACTATTTTATCATAGCGCTCTGTATGATTGAGAAATTTTAAAATGCATGGGAAAGCTGGTGAACCGATCTATGGATTCCCATTCATATCTTTGTTCCCAGCCTTGCCTCCTGCCTTGTTTCATTCTCCGCTCTTTACCCTGATATTTAGGGTCAAAATTGAATATTCGCCTATCCAAAGGAGATCTTCGATCTATTACAGATCGTTTTATATACTCTTTTTTTGATACCATTTTTCCTTACTCTCTGGAATATTTGAGACAGAGCCCTTTATTTTTTTTAATTCCTTAAAGCAATAGCTGTACCATTGGCAGTCCAGACTATCGCAATCTATCGTGGTTCTGGCAAAACAATCCGGATTCCCTTCAATTCGCTGAATACTCCGGACAAACTGTGTTAAATCAGGGTATCCAGTGATAATTTTTTTTTTATCCTCAACCATTTTTGTTTCCCAGATTGCCATTGGCTCAATTAAACAAACAACAGATATTCTTTTACAATGCTTAAAGTATTAATAATGGACTTGATTTTTATTGTAAATAGGTGAAAGGGCTTATTTTTATCAGGAAAATTTCCTTACCGGGAGAATCTCCCAAAGATGACATGGGGGTATTTCCCAGAAGCTTAATGGCTGAAGTTTTATCATTCTTTCCAGAGATCCAGATCAATGAGGCCTATCTTTGCAGCGTAGCGAGCCAGATCAATGACACCACTTACACCAAGCTTACGCATTATTTTAGAACGGTGGTTCTCAATAGTTTTTGGGCTGATAAAAAGTTTATCTGCAATTTTCTGGGATGACATTCCACTGGCCACCAGGACCATGACCTCTTGTTCCCTGGGAGTTAAAGTATCATAGCCTTTAATAATGCCAACAGTGTTCTTATCAGGCAATTGAGCCAGTTTTTTTACCACCTGATGGGATACTGAAGTGTCCATAAAATAATCACCCTTTAAGGTATGCTCAATTCCATTGATCAGCATATCTGCGGCAGATTCTTTGGTAAGATAGCCGCTGGCTCCGGCCTGAAACGCTTTTACGATATAGTCTACTTTGGAATGCATACTCAACACCAGGATTGGTATATCCGAAGAATATTTTTTCATATCCCGGATAAGGTCAAAACCACTTATATCTGGAAGGGAAATATCCACTACAGCAAGGTCAGGTTTCAGTTTTTTAGCTAATTTGAGCCCCTGATTTGCATTTTCTGCTTCACCAATTACCTCATATCTGCTGTCACCCTGAATTATGGTTTTAATGCCTTCCCTGAAAAGAGGATGATCATCAATGATTAAAATACGCTTTTTTTTCTTCATTGTTATTTGTCCTTTAAAGGCAACTCAATTACTATTTCAGTACCTTTATTTGGCTGGGAATGGATTGACATTTTGCCCTGAAGCAGGTTAACCCTTTCTTTCATGCTGAAAAGACCCATTCGTTTTTCATTAACCATCGAGCGTTCCCGTTCCTTTACATCAAATCCTTTACCATTATCTTTAATTCGAAGGATGACATTCGGGTGTGCTCCCACAAGTTTTATGGTTGCTTTGGAAGCAGCAGCATGTTTTTGAACATTGTTCAGCCCTTCTGTCACCAGGCGGTATAGAGTGATTCGAGTATCAGAATTAAGTGTTGACTCATTAATACCAGCAACTTGAAAATCAACCATGATATCATTTTTTTCAGTAAACTCTTTACAGAATACTTTAAGGGAGTGGACAAGCCCCAGATACTCCAGATCGGGCGGCCTCAAATTATATGCCAGATCCCTGACCGTAGCAATGGTCTGATCTATGAGTTTGGACACATCTGCTGGTGAACCCTTGATGCCAGGTTCAGCGTAGGATTGATCTTCAAAAAGCCTGTTACAATATAATTTCAATGTGGAAAGATCCTGGGCGATACTATCGTGCAATTCACAGGAAATCATCTGCCGTTCACGCTCTTGGGCCTGTATCAGCTTTTGCGAAAGGTCCTTCACAATATCAGACGCCTGCTTCTGCTTGGTGATGTCTCTCCAGGAAGATATGGAGTGTAGTATCTTTCCTGCTTTATTTTTTACTGCATTGACATTAAGGCTCACATAAATTTTGCTGCTGTCTTTTCTTTTTAAAATTAATTCTTTATTTCGGACAACACCTGTTTCAACAAATTGTTGAAATGTTTTTTTTACGTCATCCATACAATCGTCATGGTATAGTTTGAATATGGAAAAGCCGATAATTTCGTCTTTTGAATATCCAGTTTTTTTCAAAAGTGTTTCATTGCATAGCATGATACTGGCATCATCATGTAAAACCGAAACATACATGTCTGGAGAATTGTTGTATAAAACACGAAATTTTTCTTCACTTGCTCGTAATCTCTCCTCCATCAATTTACTTTCAGTGATTTCACGGGCAAGCCAAAGAACGCACTCAGAATTTTGAAAAATTATCTTTATGGATCGACCGATAAACCACCTGTTGACTCCTTTAATATTAAGGACATATTCGTGTTGTTAAAACTTTTGGGTGGCCAATGTTTGATCAATTAGATCCTGAATCGGTTGTGCCTCTCTTTGGGGCATTACTTCGTGGATAGATTTGCCAAGCAGTTGGTTTACAGGCAAAATAAGTTTACTTGGATCACCAGTAAAAATGTCTTGATAGCGACCTTTGGCATCAAGAACAATCATTAAGTCAGGATTACTGTTCAATATAGACCTAAGTTCTTCTTTTGCCCGCCTGCACTCAGATGCAGATTGCTCTAATTTTTCATAACTTAGTTTTTCAGTCATTTGAAAATTTCCAAACTTTAAAATATATAAAGACTCTAAACACTTTAAAAATTTTTAAATAGAAGAAAAATTCATTTGTACCCAGATCAATTCAATAAAATTCAACATACAATATATATTGGTGCAAGACAAATTTAATTTGATATTTGCATCATTCTGCGTCAAATGCCCAATTGAAATAAATTTTGAATTGGTTTGATATTCCAAAGGAATGTGGCAGTCCAATACCTGTTTACAGAGATAATCATCTTTGAGTCTTAAAATTTTTATTTAAAGGACATTGTTTGACACTACCATGGAATTATATTTTTTTGAAAATCTTATCTTTATTTAATGTTTTATCGAGATATTTTAGCTTTTATTTCAGGTGGTTATTATTTTTAATGCCGGATGATTGAAATTTTTTCTAAATTTCTTTTGCTCTATATACCATTTTGTGGTATGCATTAAGTGCTATTTTGTGGTAGTAAGTATTTAGTTACAAGAAAACATGATCAATAGTTTATAAAGGAGTGATGATGCCAATTTTCAGTTTCATAGCTTATCCTGAAAATAGTATGAAAGATCAACTGATAAAAGAATTATCCCTCATGCAATATTGTGAGGTGAAACCGTCTGACAACAATGAAGTATTGATTCTTCTGACTGATACACCCGATGAAGAAACCAATAAGGATTTGATAAATCAAATCAAAGAGTTACCATCATTACAATCATTGAGCATGACCTTTGGACATACAGATTGATAAAGATATAGTTATATGAATTAATTTAATTTACAATTTTTTATGCTTTGCCACAGGTAAACAATGGAGAGAACCAGGCCTGCCGTGGCAGTTATTAACAAAAGGAGCGGTATATGACGATTACCAGAAGACATTTTATCAGATCCATGGCCTTAAAGAGCGCAGCAGTGGCTGCGGCAACCATGTTTCCGGGAATCAGTTTCGCAGGCTGGAAACCAACAGATCTTCCTGCCGGTTCCATTCAATGGAACAAAACGCCATGTCGATTCTGCGGGACTGGATGCGGGCTTCTTGTGGGTGTATCAGGTGACAGGGCAGTCGCTGTGAAGGGTGATCCCAAGTGTTCTGTCAACAAGGGTCTGTGTTGTGTAAAGGGATATCATTCCGTACAGATTCTCTATGGAAAAGACAGATTTAAAACCGCCTATGTAAGAAAAAATGGAAAACTGGTTGCAACGCCCATTGAAAAAGCGCTGGATCTTGTGGCAGCAAAGATGAAAGAATCCATAAAAGAAAAAGGCAAAAATGCAGTGTCCATGTATGGATCAGGGCAGTGGTCAATTCCAGACGGGTATGTTTCTTCAAAACTTTTCAAGGGATGTATAGGAACCAATAATGTAGAGGCCAATGCCAGATTGTGCATGGCAAGTGCTGTTACTGGATGCCTGACCACTTTTGGTCTTGACGAACCCATGGGATGTTATGAAGACATTGATAATGCAGACGTTTTTATAACATGGGGAAACAATATGGCGGAAATGCATCCTGTCCTATTTTCCAGAATACTTGCCAATAGAAAATCAAAAACCCATGTTAAAATCATTGATTTAACAACCCGCTCAACCCGTTCCAGCCAGGCTGCTGATAAATCATTTATATTCAATCCCCAGTCTGACCTTGCCCTTGCCAATGCCATCTGTTACGAAATTATAAAAAACGGCTGGGTAAATGAGGATTTTGTTTCCAAGCATGTATCCTTTCATAAAGGAAAAACCAATATTGGCTATGGAACCCAGGATCATTTTAAGTTTAAAGATAAAGCTGAAACTGTAAATTTTGAAGCCTTAAAAACCTTTCTTGAAGATTATACGCCGGAACTTGCTGAAAAAATTTGTGGTGTATCAGCTAAAAATATTAAATATCTTGCTGCTCTTTACGGTGACCCTCAAAAAAAAGTAACCTCTTTCTGGACCATGGGAATGAACCAGCATACCAGAGGTACCTGGATCAATAATCTGGTCTATAATATTCATCTTCTCACAGGCAAAATTTCAACCCCTGGCAACAGTCCGTTTTCTTTGACAGGTCAGCCAAGTGCCTGTGGTACGGTAAGAGAAGTAGGCACCCTGACACATAAACTCCCCCATGGAGTTGTAATGCAAGAGAGTGCCCGGAAAATGGCTGCTAAAATCTGGGGAGTCCCGGAAAGCAATATTGATCCTAAACCTACCTATCATACCGTTGAAATGTTCAGAGCTCTTGATCGGGGTGAGATTAATTTTATGTGGATTCAGGTTACCAACCCAATGGTGACAATGCCCAACCTTAGACGTTATCGTGATGGTGTAAAAAAAGATGGCCGTTTCATTGTTGTTTCGGAAATTTATCCAACCCCCACATCAGATATCGCAGATGTAATTTTACCATCTGCCCTGTGGGTGGAAAGAGAAGGCTTTTTCGGCAATTCAGAAAGACGCACCCAGCATAATGCGCAATTGGTTCCAAAACCAGGTGAAGCCATGTGTAATACCTGGCAGATCATTCAGGTGGCAAGACGTCTTGGTTTTGAAAAGCAGTTCCCATGGAGCCAGGAAACATATATCGAGAAAATCTGGAATGAGTATATCCAGTTTCATGATACGCCAAAACATCGTATGGCTCCATATAAAGAATTGACAACACGTTCCGGGGTCCAATGGCCGTTTGTTGACGGCAAAGAGACCCGCTGGCGATATAATGGCAAATATGATCCAGCCTGCCAGGATGATACCTTTGATTTTTATGGTAAACCTGACCATAGAGCATGGGTGTGGCTGCGCCCCTATGAGCCTGCAGCAGAATCTCCAGACAAAGAATATCCATTCTGGCTTAATACAGGTAGAGTGCTGGAACACTGGCATACAGGCTCCATGACCCGCAGAATTCCAATTCTTCATAAAGCAATGCCTGAATCTTATGTGGAAATCAATCCAAAGGATGCCATGTCTCTCGGAGTTGTTGAAGGCAGTAAAGTTAAAATATCCTCAAGAAGAGGTTCCCTGATCATGAAGGCCAGTATTAACGGTCGCGGGAATCCACCCACTGGAATGGTGTTTGTGCCATTCTTTGATGAAAGCCTGCTGATAAATGAGGTAACTTTGGATGCTTTTTGTCCCATATCCAAACAGCCGGATTATAAAAAATGTGCAGTAAAACTGGAGAAAGTCTGATGGGAAAACCAGAAAATAAAGCAGATCACAATTTAGATCCCGGATCAGATATTAAATCAAAGAAAAAATTGGGGAAAATATTTCTCTTTTTTGCTTTAATTGGTGTCATTGCATTGCCAATCATTATTTTCCAGGCTTTTTCTGTTAAGACAGAAGAGGTTATGGCAAAGATGAACGCTGCTCCGATTTCTGATTTTGACCATAATGCCAAACAGCTTTTTAATGTGTATGACAGTACAACATTCTCTTATATGGAGGGGACTTCTACATCCCGCACTCTCAATTATTATTATTCTTTACGTCAATATCCTGGCTCTCCACCTTTTCTGCCCCATGATCTTGTGGATGAAAAAGGTGTTGAACTTGAATGCCTCTCATGCCATGAGCGGGGTGGATTTGTACAGGCCATGAACAAATTCACACCGGTGACACCCCATCCCCAGCATACCTATTGCGGGCAGTGCCATTTAAAGGAAGTTACCGAAACACTTTTTAAGGATAATGAGTGGGTCAGTGTTCAGCCGCCCGTTCTTGGGAGATCGGCTCTGGCAGGATCACCCCCGCCCATTGCGCATCCGCTTCAAATGAGAGAAAATTGTATTGCATGCCATGTGGGGCCCGGCACTGTGGTTCCCATAAGAGTGGAACATCCCATGAGGGGTAATTGCAGGCAGTGCCATGTGCCAGAACAGGTAAAAGAACTGTTTACCAGAAATCCAAAGTGATGAATAAAAGAAGGAGTGGCATGAAAAATCCAATAATTAAAAAATACCTTTTTTATATTATGCTGTTTTGTATTCTTCCAGGATTTTTCGCTGTTTTTTCAGCAGTGGCAGTCTTGTCAAGTGAGCAGGGTGTGGCATCTAGAGTTAAAAAAAGCACAATAAAAATTAATAATACAAAACAGGTTGAAGCCAGCATACCAAGGTTAAAAAACAGTATTAAGGTAATGGTGGAATATCAGGGTGGAACATTTTTCACCGAGGCACGAAAGAGTGAAATAAAACGTTTTAAATGCAGCTCTTGCCACAATGGTCAAAAAGTTACTATACAGAATGCTGTTGATATATCCCACGCCGATATCAGGATCGTTCACGGGGATAAAGATAACCTTTTAACCTGCAACACCTGTCACAATCCAGATGACAGGGATTTTCTCATATCAAGCAAGGCGGATAAAATTGATATGGATCATGCCTATGATATGTGCGGCCAGTGCCACTTCCGGCAAAAAAAAGACTGGATAGGTGGTGCCCATGGCAAACGTGTTACTTACTGGGCAGGCGAGAGGGTGGTAAAAAATTGCACATCCTGCCATGATCCGCATTCGCCAAAGTTTGAAAAAAAATGGCCTGAAACATATTCTGTTCCGCTAAAATAGATAGGATAATCTTATGGATTCTGATAAAAAGAAAAAAATAAATCGCAGAACCTTTCTCAAAGGAGCAGCATCTGTGGCCATTGCCGGCAGTGCCACAGCAACCATAGGCTGCAAGGGCAAAGGACTTTTAGATAGCACCGAAGCCTTTGCACTTGAATTTCAGGAATATTTTAAAAAACACTACCGTCTGATGACAAAAAGCGAGAGGGCCAAGACTGTTGCCCGCCTGGAAAAACTTGCTAAGATCAGACAAAATTCCAATATAAATATCGATACAACAGAACCTGCACAAAATGTATTATACGGATATGCATTCAATGTTACCCGGTGTGAAGGATTCATGGAGTGTGTACAGGCATGTGTCAAAGAAAATAATCTGGATCGCAAATCCAATACCCAGTATATCCGAATTTTTGAGATGGAGAATGGTCAGATGTCTCCGGATCAGGGCGATGGCAAATATTTCCACATGGTTCCAAAGGAAGGACATTTTTACATGGGAGTGCAGTGTTTTCAATGCGAAAACCCGCCCTGTGTAAAGGCGTGCCCTACTAAAGCTACCTGGCAGGAGCCAGATGGCATTGTGGTTATTGATTATGACTGGTGCATTGGATGCAGGTATTGCATGGCAGCATGCCCTTACTGGGGGCGAAGGTTTAATTGGAACCAACCTGCAGTGCCGGAAGAGGAAATGAATAAAGAGCAGCACTATCTGGGCAACCGGAAACGGGTGAGAGGCATGATGGAAAAATGTACCTTCTGTATCCAGAGAAGTCGAAAAGGAAAACTCACAGCCTGTGCTGAGGCCTGTCCAACCGGTGCCAGAGTATTTGGCAATCTTTTAGACCCGGACAGTGAAATCAGATTTGTATTGGAAAACAAAAAAGTTTACAGGCTTAAAGAAGACCTTGGGACAGATCCCAAGTTCTGGTATTTTATTGATTAATCACTGCCACAGACAGATTTGGTCTCCAACCCTTATCTGCCAGCAACAAGACATGAAAGTCGTTGATAAATCTGCAATGACTTTCATATAAGAGCTTTAAGGATGATAATATGAATGAAAAGCAGTCACAAAAAGGATTTTTCACCTTTACCAGGCAAGCTATAATGTGGAATCTGTCAGGCTCAGTAGGATACCAGCTGTTTCTTGGTCTCCTGATGTGCTTTATGCTGGTAGGTGTTTATGGCTATGTTATACAATTTAGATCAGGTCTTGCTGCAACCAATATGTCTAATATAGTTTCCTGGGGCTTTTATATCTCCAACTTTACATTTCTTGTGGGCGTGGCTGCTGCTGCAATAATGCTTATTCTGCCGGCCTATATTTTTAATGACAAAGATCTTCACAAGGTGGTCATCATTGGTGAAGGCGTGGCTGTAGGCGCTATTGTCATGTGCATGCTCTTTGTATTTGTTGACCTTGGAAGACCATTACAGTTCTGGCATCTTGCCCCTGTTATTGGCCAGCTCAATTTCCCAAGCTCCATACTGGCATGGGATATTATTGTACTAAACGGCTATCTGGCGCTTAATGCATTAGTTCCTGCATATATAATGTATTGCCGCTTTAATTTTAAGGAACCAAAGGGGAAATATTATAAACCCTTTGTATTTCTTTCCATTGGCTGGGCAGTGGCTATTCACATGGTTACAGCATTCCTATACCAGGGGCTTCCGGCAAGACCTTTCTGGAATAATCCACTCTTGGGACCCAGATTCCTGGCATCTGCTTTTGCTGCGGGACCTGCTCTTATTTCCGTGGTACTCCATATTATAAACTCAGCCACAGATTATAAGATTGATAATAAAATTTTTAATAAACTGAGGATTATTATTGTATCAGCAGCTATTATTAACCTTATCATGCTTTTTTCAGAAATTTTTAAGGAATTTTACTTCCCCACCCATCACAGTCTTTCCGCAATATATCTTTTTTTCGGACTTGAGGGTCATAACTCCCTTGTACCATGGATTTGGACAGCGATTGCCTTAAATGTCACAGGAACTTTGATTCTTGCTGTGAATCCATTTAAAAAGAGACCAATTTTCTTATTGCCTGCACTGATTCTTTTAATTGTAGGAATCTGGATAGAAAAGGGCATTGGATTAATTGTACCGGGTCTTGTTCCCTCTCCCATGGGTGAGATCATCGACTATGCCCCCAGTAATATTGAGCTGATGATTACCTGTGGTGTTATCAGTGTGGGTATCTTTATAGTGACAATGCTGATAAAGCCGGCCCTGATTATTGAAAAAAGATATGAACAACCGGACAAACTATAATGAAAGATTTTGATACTCTTTTAAAAGGATCTGCAAAAACCCACGGGCACCTATGCCCTGGCCAGGTCATTGGGGTACGCATGGCAATGCTTGGCTGTGAGCTTATTGGACTTGATGATCCGAGTAATATGCCCCAGATAAAAAAAATAATAGTTTATGTTGAAATTGATCGCTGTGCCACAGATGCAATATCCTATGTAACAGGTGTAAAATTGGGAAGACGATCTCTTAAATTTATAGATAACGGAATAATGGCAGCCACTTTTGTCAACCTTGAAACTAAAAAAGCATTTAGGATTCTCTCCACAGAAGAGTCAAGAGATCTTGCCTTAAAATATGCGGCCATACACTTTCCAGAGCTACAGGATCCGCATCAGCAACAGCTTGAAGCATATAAAAAAATGGATGTTGAAGATTTGTTTACGATTGAAGAAGTTGTTGTTGACATCCCTTTATGTGACATGCCAGGCCCTTCAACATTTAAAGCAGAGTGCCAAAACTGTGGTATTATTGTAAGGGATAAACGCGAAGTATTAAAAAACTCTAAAATACTTTGCAAAGCCTGTGCCTTTGGTTCCTATTATCATCACAAAAAAAAGGAATAAATAATGTATCAGCCCGACACTATGTTTGAATCAAATTCTTCCATGAAAAAAATTGCCGTTGAAGATGCTCTGGGTGCAACGCTTGCCCATGATATGACACAAATCATCCCGGGTAAATACAAAGGTGCTGCCTTTAAAAGGGGTGATATTATTAAAAAAGAAAATCTTTGTCAGTTAATGCGCATGGGAAAACGCCATCTTTATGTGTTAGACTTAAACGATAATCAAGTCCATGAAGATGATGCTGTTATCGAACTTGCCTCAGCTCTGGCAGGACCAGGCATTACTTTTTCCGGTAGCCCTAGGGAAGGCAAATTACAATTAAAGGCAGATTATAATGGGCTGTTCAAGGTAAATGTTGATGCGCTTGTTGATTTTAACATGATAGAAGATGTAATGTGCGCATCAAGACACAACAATACTGCTGTGGAAAAGAACAACCAACTTGCTGCCACAAGGGCAATACCTCTGGTCATTAAAAGAGATGAACTTGACAAGGCTGTTGCAATTGCAAAAAAACATTATCCAATATTTTCAGTCAAGATATTTAATCCTTTAAAGGTTCGCCTGATAATCACAGGCAATGAAGTATATGAAGGACTTATTAAAGACAGATTTAAAGCCATTGTTAAAAGAAAAATAGAGCACTTCGGAGCTGTTCTCAAGGAAACCATTATTCTGCCTGATGATTTCAGACAGATTGCCAGCACCATTGATTCTTTTCTCAAAAAAGATACAGATCTTATCCTGACAACAGGAGGAATGTCTGTGGACCCTGATGATGTCACAAAAACTGGTATTCAAGAGGCAGGCTTTGATAAAATATATTACTCTTCTGCAGTACTTCCAGGAGCCATGTTTTTATTGGGCTATAAAAAAGATATTGCAGTAATGGGGCTTCCTGCCTGCGGTCTCTATCATGATATTACAATTTTTGACCTTATGCTGCCAAGGATCCTTGCTGGAGAAAAACCTGACAGACGGGATCTTGCAAAACTTGGTCATGGAGGCCTGTGCCTTAATTGCAAAACATGCACCTTCCCGGCATGCTCTTTTGGCAAAACCTGCTGAATCTATATTGCTTTTTTAGCACACATTGTTTAATCGGAAATAAATCTTTTTTTCTATGAAAACCTGCCGCAAAAATCATTTATTCATGGGAAAAAACCCAGTAAATAATTTTATAATAAATATCAAATTCCCAAATCTAATTCTTGACGGCAATAACTTAAATATCGTATTATCCCTGAAATTTTTATTAATTCAAAAAAGGAGTACATAGGAATGAAAAAATGGATGTTATTGGTATTAATTTGTTCAATATTTTTTATGGGATTTTCTGCAACTACCTTTGCAGCGGACAAAAAACTTAAGGCCGGGTTTATATATGTTGGCCCTGTGGGTGATTATGGATGGTCCCATGCCCATGACATGGGGAAAAAATTTGCAGAAAAAAAATTACCCTGGCTTGAAACCATTATTGTAGAATCTGTTGGAGAAGCAGACAGCGCAAGAATTATTGACAGACTTGTTCAACAACAAAAATGTGACGTTGTTTTCACCACAAGCTTTGGCTATATGGAAGACACAATCAAAGCAGGGCAAAGATATCCTGACAAGACTTTCATGCACTGTTCAGGGTTTAAAAATTCCAAAAATGTAGGAACATATTTTGGTGATCTTTACCAGATGTATTATCTCAATGGAATCATGGCAGGTGCTTTAACCAAGACCAATAAAATTGGTTATGTGGCAGCTTTTCCCATTCCTGAACTTATCCGTCATATTGATGCCTATGCCCTTGGCATTAAAGCTGCAAATCCCAAAGCCACTCTCAGTGTAAAATGGATATATGCATGGTATGGACCAGACAAGGCAAAAGAAGCTGCTGAAGCATTAATTGCAGAAGGCTGCGATGCCCTAGCTTTTACTGAAGATACTCCTGCTGTAATTGAAGTGGGACAAAGCCACAGTGAAAAAGGCAAACAGATTTACACTTTCAGCCACTATTCAGCCATGCAGCCCTATGGAAAAGATTCTGTTGTTTCAGGACAGCTAATGGACTGGGGTGGAATCTATGTAAAAATTCTTGAGAGCATTTATAATGGAACATGGACAAATGATGATATCTGGTGGCTTGCCAAGGAAAAAGCAGCCATTCTTGGCGGCAACGCAACAGATATAATCAATCCAAAATTTCTTGATGCACTTAAAAATGCAATGATTGATACAAAAGAGTTTGGTAAAATTTCAGCATATAAGCTTGTTACAATGAGATATGCACAGATGCAACAAGGCGTTGATGTATTTGAACCCTTTACAGGCCCCATTAAAGACAACAAAGGCAACCTGAAAATTAAAGCAGGGGAAAAAGCTTCAAAGCAGGATCTTCTCGGCATTATGTATTATGTTGATAATGTTAAAGGAAGTATCCCCAAATAAAATTAATAATTGAGGAATTACACCATTTTTAATTTAGGTGTAAGGGAGTTAAAAATTTGGTGTAATTTCCAGTGGAAGGGTTTTTACCTTTAAGGGAGCGTTTTGGATCTTTGCTTACAAGTTCTTGATGACTGGAGCGTTAAGACCGTCAATTGTTTGAGCGCAGCGAGTTTTGACGGTTAGCGCAGGGAATCTTAGAACTTGTTGCAATGTCCATCCAGCGGACTTAAAGGTAAACACCCTGGAATGGGTTACAAATAACAAATTTACAAATCTTATTACTCACTCTCATAACTATTTTAATATTATGAAAAAAATACAAAGCCTTGAAATGAAAGCAATTTCAAAATCATTTCATGGTATTTTTGCCAACAAAGATATTGATCTTAAAGTTGAATCCGGTGAAATAGTAGGGCTTCTCGGCGAAAACGGAGCTGGGAAAACCACTTTAATGAATATTTTATATGGCCTTTATCAGCCTGATTCAGGTCAAATCAAAATCAATGATAAAGATATCAGAATCAAGAACCCTGTTGAGTCAATTAACTTTGGTATTGGCATGGTTCATCAGCATTTTATGCTTGTGCAGAATCACTCTGTGATTGAAAATATTGCTCTGGGATATAAAGATACTCCGTTTTTTTTCCCAAAGATAAAGATCAGGGAAAAGGTTGAACAATTTTCCAGGGAATTTGATTTTAACATTGATCCTGATAAAAAAGTCTGGCAGCTTTCAGCCGGAGAACAGCAGAGAATTGAAATTCTTAAAGCACTTTTAAATGGTGCAGACCTTCTTATTTTTGATGAACCAACTTCTGTCCTGACCCCTGAAGAAATCAAAGAGCTCATTGCCATATTCAGACAATTAAAAGCCAATGGTCACATCATCATTTTCATCTCCCACAAACTTGATGAAATCATGGATATCTGCGACAGGGTTGTGGTTCTTCAAAAAGGTAAAATTGTGGGAACCGCTGATACAAAAGATACTGACAAGAAATCTCTTGCCAGGATCATGGTGGGCAAAGATATTAATTTTTATATTGATAAAGAGAAGATAACAAGGGGCAAAAAGATATTATCTGTGGACAGCATTAAAGTCCTGGGAGACAAAGGACTTGATGTAGTTAAAAACATCTCCTTTGATCTTTTTGAAAATGAAATTTTCGGTATTGCCGGAGTTTCAGGTAATGGCCAGAGGGAACTTGCAGAGGCAATAACAGGAATCAGACCTGTATATTCAGGCAAAATTGCAATCAATGGCAAAGATATTACCAATAAATCACCAAGACATATTTATGACACAGGAGTTTCCCATGTTCCTGAGGAGAGAATAAGATTTGGCATAGCTCCCGGGCTTTTTTTATATGATAATGCTATTTTAAAGCAGCATCATTTGAAAAAATTTTCCAAACGCTGGTTTTTAAAATACAAAGAAATAAAAAATCATACAAAAAATATAATCAAAGATTTTAATGTTTCCACACACTCCATTTCCAATCAGATTAGAAATTTATCCGGCGGCAATATCCAAAAACTTATCCTTGGAAGAGAGATCAGTGAGCAGCCAAAGCTTCTTGTGGCATCACACCCAACATACGGCCTTGATGTCGGGGCAACACAATTTTTAAGGGAACATCTTTTAAAATTAAGAAAGCAGGGCAGTGCTATACTTCTGTTTTCTGAAGATCTTGAAGAGATCTTTGAACTCTGCGACAGAATTGCTGTAATTTTTGACGGGCAATTCATGGCTGTCCTTGATTCAGACGATGAAAACTTATCTGATATCGGGCTCATGATGGCAGGCTCAAAAAGGGTAAGAATACAATAATGATACAAATAAAAACCACAGACAGATAC
>CAZYDL010000001.1:40092-41107 GCA_964646305.1 uncultured Desulfobacula sp.
ACAATATCACACCTCTCAGATCATTTATGACCAATATCCTGTCCCTTGCTGCTGCCATTGTTACCATCAGTATTCTGTTTCTTATTGTTGGAGTAAACCCCATATTTGCAATCAGCGAAATCTTTTCAGGTTCTTTTGGCTCTTTTTACGGAATAAAAGAGACCATTACCAAAGCAATCCCTTTAATTTTAATCGGCACAGGGCTTACCCTGGCCTTCCGTGCAAAATTCTGGAATATTGGTGCAGAGGGTCAGCTTCTCATGGGAGCAATTTTTGCTACATGGACAGGACTTAGCTTTGGAGAAAATTTACCACCCTATATAATAGTGCCCTTGATTTTCATTGCAGGCTTTATTGGAGGTGCTTTTTGGGGTATCATACCTGCTATTTTAAAAATCAAATTTTCCATTAATGAAGTGATATCCACATTAATGCTCAACTATATCTGTGCAGAAATTTTAACCATGCTCATTGTGGGCCCCTGGAAAGGAAAACAACGCTTTGGCTTTCCTGGAACAAATAACCTGCCCGACTCTGCCATCCTTGGAATAATTCCAGGCTCCAGAATCCATTATGCCTCATTAATCCTGGCAATTTTATGTGCTGTGGTGCTCTGTGTTGTTATCTATAAAACACGCTTTGGATATGAAGCAAGGGTTGTGGGAGAAAATCCCGATGCAGGGAAATATGCAGGAATTAATTTTTTAAAAACAAGTATGGTGATCATGGCAATCAGCGGGGGCCTTGCAGGTTTTGCAGGTGTCGGCGAAATTGCCGGAATCCACCACTATCTTGGATATCCTGCATCGGTCTCTTCAGGTTATGGATTTACAGCAATTATTGTGGCATGGCTTGCAAAATTAAATCCTTTATATGCAATTGTTTCTGGAATCTTTTTTGCCGGAATACTTGTGGGTGGCGATGCCATTCAGATCTCTCTTGGTCTGCCTGCTGCCACAGTTCAAATTGTTAACGGCACTTTATTAATATTTTTAATCATGGGCGATTATTTTTT
>CAZYDL010000002.1:0-39312 GCA_964646305.1 uncultured Desulfobacula sp.
ATTTTGCTTCATTGTAACTTCCATACATGGAAGGAATATCAACGGCAAAATGGCGTTTATGGTAAATGGCTTCATTGGCCTCGTAAATTTTATCTGAAAGGATTATCTTTTTTAACTCTTTCATATAAAAGAGAAGAGATAAAATTTTGTCTTCCAGATTGTTTTCTTCAAGCGCCTTAACAAGGTTTTTTGTATCCGGCAGGTTTTCAGAATTAAAAGAAGCCAGATATTTTTTAAGTTCCAGGTTATCAATGCGGTATTTCTGGTTTAATAGTCTGTAAAATCCAAAGGTCATTTTAACTCTGGATCTGTCCTGATCATCTACTTCGTCAATGTCATCAATCATTTTATTGACAGCATCTTCGGTGTGGATCAGATAATCATCGGGAAGGGAGATATTATTGGATTCAAGAATATTGAGGATGGCTTTGGGCCCGTTAATAAAAGGTCCGGACTCTTGAATTTCATTATAAATTGATGGCGGAACATAGGGCTCAAGTTTTGTTTTGTCGCCGGTTTTCCAGAAAAGAATTACTTCGTGGATAAAATCCACAATTCTGGATGAACTTTCAACATGGCATTGTTTCCTTAAAAAATGTATTAATTTGTCTTTTCGCTGGGAAGATTCATCCAATTGGGTGGAAATATCGCGAAGCTGCCCTTCTGCTCCTATCTCATTGAAAAATGCCGGTAATAATCTTGAAAGCTGCTTTACAAGGTCAAACACAGGTTCAATATCAGAATTTAAAAATTTACTGATATCCCTTGGAAAAAGATCTGTATCCTTTATAAAAACTCCACCGATTGACAGGGATATAATAAGTGCTGATAAAAGCCTTCTCGATTTTTTAGGATGCTGCCCTATGAGATCAAGAAAGACACGGATATTTTTCACATGGGCAGTGTTACTTTTTATCTGCCAGTCATCTCCTGTGCCTTCAATCATGGGAAATTGAAAGCCGTGATCAACAACCCTGTCTATGAAATGGTTTATCAATTCAATTTTTGAAGTTTTGTAAACAGCATCTCCAATTTTATGGATACAGTCCAGAACTGTGTCTGGATATTTTTCCTTAAGGGTTTTGAGAAGAGAAAATGTTTTGTTGACGATATTGATATCACTTTTAAAATCTTTATCGTCAATCAAATATATCAAAGTGGTGTTGATATCCCGTAAAGCCTGGACATGTATGGCTGCCATGCCTGGAATTTGAATAATATAAAAAAGAAAAGTAAGTTTTAGATGAAAACCTGCAGTATCATGACTGCTCTCTTTCATTATTTTTTGAGGCACTTCCCGGATTTGACTGACAAACTCTTGAAAACCCACAAGTTTTGTTAAGTCTCTGGTTGTCTGCCCCCAATTTTGATCTGGTTTTTTTGTGATGGCTTCAAGGTTTTTCTGCCATAGTTTTATTTTTGCATGGGATACATTGTCTAATATCTTTTTTAAGCCCGGAGTCAGCTGGTCTGTATCAATACTTAGTCCAATCCAGTAGACAGGGTCATCCTGGTGCAGCCAGTAATCAAATGAAGATTCATAGAATTTTATTAAAAGCTGGCTTATTGATTTAAAAATTAAAGCATCATTTTCAAGGTGGTCCAGCAAGTTTTTGGCAATCTTATCAGGTTGATAATATGATTTGACAAAAAAATAGAAATTTTCACCTTCAAAGGATTCAATTTTCAGGACAGCTTTTTCAATTACAGGCAGAAATCTATTAAGTTCATCTTTGGAATCTTTAACAATATGCTGTAAAAACAGCATTAAATTATCAACAGCACTTGTTTTAATTTTTAAATTTGAATCTGACTCAAAAGCCTTGAGAAAGATATCAACAAAAAGAGACAAAGCCTTATCACCATCTGCATGTCCCTTATACAGATGAAAATTCTGCAAAGAAAAATGCCTTGCTTCATTGACAATAAACTCCCAGTTTTTATAGGGATGGGATAACTCCTGCAAAAAAATATTCATCCTGTTGAGTATTCCAACATAGGATGAAACAATCTCAAGGAGAACCTGATACTCAGGATCAATTACAATATCAGTTTTTGTGTCGGATAGATTAATCTCAAGGGCAGTGGATTTCACAAAGTATCCTCTTTAAGACTCTTTTTTAAGCCAGGATTCAAAATCAAGAGATATCTCTTTTGCTCCAGGCGGGGCTGGAGTCTTTGTATCTTTTTTAAGGAGTTGTTTTATCTCTTCCACCTCGTTTGTCAGAAAAGAGAGTCTAGATTCAATACTAGAAAGTATTTTCTTAATATCCGGGCTGATTTTCAACTCTTGGGTTTTATCTTTATTATCGGCTTCTTTGCCGGATTTTTCAGACGATACAGACGCTTTTTTGGATTTATGATGCTTGTCAAGAAACAAAAGACACTTGTCCCAGAATAATTCAAGGGGCATATCTCCATACAGGCTTGGATTTTCTATTAATTTCTTTGAAATGGATTGTATGCACTTTGAAGCAATTGTATCAGGAAAAAGCATGAAAAACGGGGTTTGTGATATAACAGCAGCCCTCACATTTTTGTCTGCTGCCATAATACCAAGAGGCTGCACTTTAAGGCTAAGAAATTTATTTACAGTATCTTTTAATTGTGTATATGCTTTTTGGGCAGCCCTGCCGGATTTCACCTGGTTGATAACAATTTTGACAGGGCAGTTATATCCATATTTTGACAACACTTTGAGCATGGAATATGCATCGGTGATGGATGTTGGTTCACAGGTTGCAATAAGAATAATTTCATGGGATGCCATGCAGAATGACAGCACCTGGGAAGAGATTCCAGCTGAAGTATCAAAAATGAAATAATCATACTCTTCAAGGTCTAAAAATGCGCTGATAAGGGTGCCTGTCTGTGTTTGAGTAAGATCTGCAATTTTTTCAACCCCTGAGCTTCCAGGAATAATATCTATTCCCTGGAAATCTTTGATAATGATTTCATTTAGATTAAACTGCCCGCTGATCACATGCTCAAGATCTCTTTTCGGGTAAATGCCGGTGAGAATATTTACATTGGCAAGGCCAAGGTCAGCATCAAACAGACATACTTTATATCCTTTTGATGCAAGGGACAAAGATAAATTAAGGCTGATGCTGGTTTTTCCTACCCCGCCCTTACCACTGGTTATTGTAATTATTCTTGCCATAATGATGATTTACCTGTTATAGGGGAAATGCAATTATTTTGACACTCCTGCCCTGTTTTTTCAAGGAGAATTCAATGTTTTGGTTTTTATATTCTACAGCAATGGTTTTATGGGAGTGTCTAATAAAGTTGTTAAACTCATTTAAATGAGTTTCCCGTTTTGGATTCCCACTCAATAGCCTCAGCAATTCGTAGCGTTCATACAGTGTTTCAATGGATTGATGTTCTGTTTCAGGGCTTTGAATGGATGTTTTAAAATTTAAAAGCAGAGAGAGGTCTAAAGATTTTTCTTTTAATAAAGGTGCTGGTTTTATATCGGGATCATATATTATTTTTGAAACATTTAAATAATCTGCAAAAGGGATGAACAGGGTTTTAAACCTGTATTGGGGAAATTGATCATTTAATCTTCCTATGAATAATATGTTTTGCGGATCTGTAATGCCGAATAATATGGTATTATCCTTTAAAACCAGTGGTATAATCCTGTTGTCTCTGGAATTGTTTTTATTTAATACCTGAATAAGTTGTTTTTTGTCTTTTTGACTAAAAACAAAATCCGAGATGGATCTAAATGGTATATGGAATAAATCAAATAATAATTGCTGCATCTTTGCAATTGAAACAAGGTCTTGTTTAAGAAGGCAGCTTATGAAAGGAATGTCCTGCTCTTGAGACTTTTGATCTGTTTTTAATACCAGCGCCTTTGAAAGTATGCTGTTTTCAATCAATATTGATTGAATTGACATGAGTTTATTGTATTTATGGAGAACATAATAATTGTCTGTTGGTGTTATAAGGTTTAAATTGCATAGAATAATCCCAAGGAGCCTGGGCTTGTTCAGGCTTAAAGAGTGTTTTTTCTCTTTCTGGATGGAGAGTGCTAAATCAATATCTCCAAGGCGTATTAACCCTTCTTTTACAAGAAGTTCTCCGGTTTTTAAGGGCTCAACCATTTTTGATATTGTTGTATTCTGCAATTTCTTTCAACCTTTAACTAATATTTTTTTTTGACGAACTAACGGGCAAAGTTATTATAAAACTTGTTCCTGTGTCAGGCTTTGTCCTACAGGCAATTTTCCCATTTAACTCCTTTACAATGGAGTGGACAATGGAAAGACCAAGGCCTGAATTGGAAGCTTTATCTTTTGTTGTTGTATAGGGTTCAAACAGCGTCTCTTTTATTTTTTCATCAATTCCCGGGCCATTGTCTGCGATTTCTATTTCAATATTTCCCGGGATGCGTTTTTTCTCATCAATCAGTATTTTTGCTGAATTTGGTACAAAACGTGTGGAGACTGTGATTTTACCATCTTTAACATTATTTGAACCCAGGGTTTCTGCGGCATTCTTCACAAGGTTGATAAAAATTTGTTTTATTCCATTCTGGTCGGTTTTAATTTTGGGTAAGCCAGGGTCAAGATTGATGGATGCTTCAACCTGTCTTGGTAAGAGCATGGACTTTTGTAAAATTTCAAATATGCTTTTACAAAGCTTATTAATATCCACCAATTCAAATCCTTCAATTACCGGACTTGAAAAACTTCTAAGCCTGCTTAACAAGCCTGCAACCCGGCTCATCTCTTCATTGATAATCACAAGTTCTTCCTGGGCAGGGTGTTTGTCCGGCAGTTTTAAACCAAGGGTTTCTATATAATTTTTAATAATTGAAATTGGGTTGTTTATCTCATGGATCAACTTGTCTGTCATGGTTGAGTAAGCCTGCATTTTTTTCTCATGGAGATTGCTGGCATAATCATTATAATACCGGATATTTTGAATACATACACAGGTTTGTTTTGAAAAAAGTTTTACTAATTCCTGATTATCTTCAAGCATTTTCGCCATGGTATTATCAACCCCGAGTACCATCACACCAATTGCAGTTCCCGATGAATATATGGGAATACAATAAAAGCCTTTTGTTTCAAGCAGCCTGATGAGCTGGATGTCCGAAATAGCATGTTTTTGATCTGTTTTCTTATTTAAGCTGCTTAGAACTTTTTGTTCTTTTACACATCTTACTATAAGGCTTGTCTGGTTGGAAACGGGCAGGGCAATGTTTTTGATAATCTTGTGTGACTTATCATGTTTATGGGAAAAACCTGTTAAGATGTTTTTTTTCTCATTAAACATGAAATAAAATATTCTGGGAATATTAAAGATAATTTTAAAGCCGTTTTGAGCTATGTTAAAAATTGAATCAATGTCTTTAGCATGCAGCAGGTTCTGTAGGGTGCCATAAAACAGGGACAGATCTTTTATCTGGGATGATAATTGCTCTTCACTGCTTGTGTCCCGGGTGTTGTCCATATTTATGCCAAGGCTTTTTGCCATGGCCTGTACTTCTTCTTCTGCACTTGTGACAATTGTTGCAAGTCTTGACTCAGTAATGCCCGTCAAAGAGATAATATCTGATATTTTTTCAAGTGTATCCTGGTGGGCCAGCAGATTTGAGATAAAAATGATTTTTACATGGGAGAGAGCACTTTCAATCTGTTCGATACTTTCATTGATAAATAAAACAGCGTCTGCAAGCAGAGGGTTTAAATCCCATTGTTTAAAGATCCAGGCACTTATTTGCGCAGTGTCAGTATCAAATTCTTCTAATTCAGCAGCAAGGATCTGGTTTTCGGTGGAATATGTTTTTAAAATCTGTTGATATTCATCCGGGAAGTTTTCCAGCAGAACCAACCTGCCAATATCATGTAGCAAGCCTGCCAGGAAAAATTCATCAGAATTGGCCAGGTTTTCCTCTTCAGCTATTTTTCTGGCAAGCACCCCGCATTTATAGGAGTGGTACCAGAATATGTTGATATTAAATTCAGGAACTGACTTTGCAATTTTAAAAAAATGCATGGCTGATGTACTTATGGCAATATTTCTAATGGTGTCCATGCCAAGATATACAACAGCTGTTTTTATGTTGTTTACTTCTTTTGGTAAATTTATATAGGGGGAGCCTATAATCTGTATGAGTTTGGAAGTTAAGCCCGGATCAATGGAAATAATCTGCGCCAATTCTTCAATATTTGTTTGATCACTATTGCAGGCCTTGATGAGTTTTACCATGACCTGTGGTAATTGTGGAAGATTATTTGACTGTTTTATTGTTTCAAATATATTTTTTTTTGCCATTATCCAAATTCATAATAAAAAAGTTAAATTTTTTTAAACTAAATAATATCATATGTCTATAGAGATTTTTACCAAATAAATCAATACTTTTGGACAATGAAAGTAAAAAATACAATCTTTTCTTGATTGATTTTAAAAATTTTGTAATAAACTATATATACCATTAAAAAAATAGCATCTGCAATTTCGCTGAATATGCGGGTGCCTTTGAACCATATATGATTCTATATTATCATTTTCAAAGGAGGGCATACATCGTGTCTTTTTTCTCTAAAACTTCTTTAAAAGTACAATTGATCGGTGGGTTTTTGATATGTGCGATTCTTACCGGGTTTTCAGGCGGAGCCGGAGTATTGTCTCTCTCCCGGATAATGACTGCCATAACTGCTACAAATGCTGATATCGTAAAAAATATCTCGACCCAAAACAATCTGATGCAGCAAATTATTCCTGTTCGTAAAATGATAACTCAAATCCTGAGTAATACAAATATAGAAGAATTAGATAAAATAAAAACATCTCTTTTAGCCATGATAACGACATCTGATTCGTCATCTAAGGAGATACAAGATATTGTTATTGCGACAAAAGAACTTGTTGAGTACAAGCACAATCAGCTTCTGTCTTTAAAAAAATTGAATCATTTTTTTAAAAAAAATATTGAAACTTTGAAAAACATAACCAAACTGACCATTGACTCTGTTGATATAACTATTGATAAGTCTGTTGCTGCAATTGAAAATGAGAGTAAATCAATCAAAAATAGTTTTGGCGAGTTGCTGCAGAAGCAGGATTTGCTTGGAAACAGCGAAAATAATATTGAACAGATTTTTTCTACAAGCGGCATTGGTGATATGATGGATGAAATGATGATGGTATCTGAAATGTCAATTTCATCAGTTAGAGCTGCAATGAATATCCAGTCTAAATCCAACAGACAGCTGGCCATGATAAATGATATTTTTAATGCAGCGAATTTAACATCTTTAAATAAAGCAAAAGAAACAATTGTTCGTTTCCAAGGCAGAATTAACAGTGAATTTGTTGAATTGCCTGAAGATCAAACCACACAAGATATTTTTGGACAGGTGAAAAATTTCTCCTCTTTTTTTGGAAAAATGGTTGAAGCAAAAAAAGAGGAGATTAAAGCTGCCAAAGAATTAAACCATAGGTCAGAACAGATTATCGTGTTGATGAATAAAGTTGAAAAGAGTGTCATGTCCAATGCTAAACAGGTGGGTTCCAATGTTGCCACATCAATGGGCGCAAGTACAAAGCTCATTGATAAAGCAAAGTATACCCAGGTAATCCTTGTAATTGCAGCTTTTGCACTTGCCCTTGTGATAGGAATTGTTCTTTCTGGTTTTATAATACGACCTTTAAATAAAACCATTGAAATATTAAAAGATATTGCCCAGGGAGAAGGAGACCTGACAATAAGGCTTGATGATTCAGCACAGAACGAAATGGGCCAGCTTGGCAAATGGTTTAATGTGTTTGTTAAAAAACTCCAGGGTATAATAAGTGATATAGCAGGAAACTCGGAAGGGCTTGACAACTCTTCCAGCAATCTTTTAACTATTTCTGATAATATGTCCCAGAGTGCAGATTCAATGTCTGCCCGATCTGATTCAGTAGCAGCGGCAGCCGAAGAGATGAATGCTAATATGTCATCGGTGGCAGCAGCAGTGGAGCAGTCTGCAACAAATATAAATATGGTTTCTGCAGCAGCTGAAGAGATGACCTCGACAATTAATGAAATTGCACAGAATACTGAAAAAACCCGTGTTACCAGTAATCAGGCTGTTGAAAGAACAAAAAAGGCTTCTGAAAGCATAGAGAATTTAAGTGAATCTGCACAGGTCATTGGCAAGGTGGTGGAAACCATTACCGATATTTCAGAACAAACCAAGCTTCTTGCATTAAATGCTACAATTGAAGCAGCCCGTGCTGGGGAAGCAGGCCAGGGATTTGCAGTTGTTGCAGGAGAAATTAAAAATCTGGCTCAATTAACAGCACAGGCCACACATGAAATTAAAGAGAAAATTGAAAATATTCAAAATTCAACCCAGGATACTGTTGCTGAAGTCCAGGAGATCGCTGCTGCAATCCATAGTGTCAATGAAATGGTGGACATGGTTGCTGCAGCTGTGGAAGAGCAGTCTGCAACCACCAAAGAGATAGCTGCCAACGTTGGTCAGGCAGCCCTGGGAATTCAAGAAGTGACTGAAAATGTGAGCCATAGTTCCACAGTGGCAGATGAAATAGCAAAAGACATAGCAGATGTGAATCAATCATCAACACAGATGTCGGACAGCAGTAGCAAAGTTAACACCAGTGCGGGTGATTTAAGCCAGCTTGCAGAAGAACTTAAAAAAACAGTGGATCAGTTTAAGGTGTGAAGCAAAATATAAATAAATCTCATGTTTGACTTCTTTGTACCAAATCGTAAAGTTTATAATTCGAATTAATATTCTAAAAGTTCAAAAAAAAAGTTCTTGACAATATATTACGTATCAGTATTATATGTATAAATATAATATGCAAACGAGGTAAAAAATGAACATTTCATTACCGCCAGACTGCCCTTATTATCTGATCTCCAGGGCAAGTCTCAGTACAACATCTGTGCTTAAAAAAGGCCTGGCAGGAGCTGGTGCTTCCAGCATAAAACCAGCCTATCTTGGAGTGCTTCTTTCATTATGGAATGAAGACAATTTAAGGGCCAATGAACTTGGCAGGCGGGCAGGGCTTGAACCCTCCACAATGACAGGGCTTCTTGACCGCATGGAAAGGGATCAGCTTTTAAAACGGACACCAGACCCCGAGGACAGAAGGGCCAGCAGGATCTGTTTGACACCAAAGGGAATTGATGCAGAAAAAGCATCAATAAAAGCAGTTGAAATTCTGCTTGATAAAGTTTTTGACAACATCCCGCAAAAAGATATCATAACAACCAAAAATGTCCTTCGAAAAGTTCTTTTTAACTGCAGCAGGGAGGAGAAGTAGATGACAGCCAAAAAAATAGGGTTTACCTGTACATATACGCCTGTACCCATTATTGAGGCAGCAGGCTTTATCCCTTTTCGGGTTTTCCCTGAAACTGACTCAAAAGAGCAATCCGGGCATATGCTCCATGACAATTTATGCCCCCATATAAAAAAGGTCCTTGACAGGGCACTTGATGATGACCTTCCTGAACTTGAGGGCATGGTTTTTATCAACTCCTGTGATTCCATGAGAAGGCTTGCGGATGCGTGGCAGGAAGCAAGGCCTGATGACCGGGTAATTCTTCTTGATCTGCCCTCATCAAATACAGATACTTCTGTTGCGTTTCTGGCAGAAGAATATAAACGCCTGTTAAAAACACTTTGTCAATGGAATAGGGTTGATGTCTCCCTGGATAATTTAAAAACCAGAATTGATGCCTGGAATAACCTTGCCCAGACCCTTGGCATGGTTGAACAAGCCATGAATCGTAATTTTTATCCAGATCTTGCTTCCCAATACCAGGCAATTATTAATTATGCTGCCACACAGGGTGTTGATAAGGCTTTTGTAAAGGCAAAACAAATTGATCCAGATAATATGTCAGTCCAAAAAGGGCGGGTTCCTATATCCATTTTTGGTAACCTTTTATTTGATCCTAAAGTATTTGACCTTTTTGAAGAGTGGAATATGCATGTGGTTGACAATGATTTTTGTACTGGTTCCAGGTTTTTTATTCCTGTGGATTATAATACTTCAAAAGATCTGTTCTATACTCTTGCTTTATCCTGGATGCGTAGAACACCCTGTGCCAGAACAATGGATACTTTTGATCCAGGCGGTATTGCCCAAAAAATTGTTGACAAGGCAAAAAGCAGCAATGCCAGAGGGGTCATAGGGTTTACTGTGAAATTTTGTGATCCATACCTTGCCAGGATTCCAATGATCAGAGAAGCGCTTCAAAAAGAGTCCATACCTTTTTTAATGCT
The DNA here is from genome assembly GCA_964646305.1 of uncultured Desulfobacula sp. Taxonomy (GTDB): domain Bacteria; phylum Desulfobacterota; class Desulfobacteria; order Desulfobacterales; family Desulfobacteraceae; genus Desulfobacula. Next base: position 10,278 of record CAZYDL010000002.1, read on the forward strand.
GGAAGGAGACTGCACCTTAGGCTCCATTGGTCAGCAGCAGACAAGAATTGAAGCTTTTACAGAAATGCTGGAGGTGTAAGATGATGTATGATTATTTTAAAGATATGGTGGACGGGGTGAGTCAAAAACTCTTACAGGACCCTGACAGCATCAATGCAAAGAAAAAATATGTCCTTGAAATAGCTAAACTTGGGCAAAAATTATACACTAAAGATGAAAAAATCGCCTGGTGTGGAGTTACCATACCATTTGATCTTCTTAATTCAATGGGGGTGACATCCTGTTTTGTGGAGTTTGTCGGTGCCATGCTGTCATCAAATGAGACTGCGCCCATTTTCATCCAAGAAGCTGAAGATTCAGGGTATGCCCCGGATTCATGTGCCTATCACCGGGCTGTAACAGGTGCAATGCTTAAGGATATCATGCCGGAACCTGATTTTATAATTGGGACTTCAAGCCCATGTACTGCAGGGTTGGCTGTGATGGAGAATATGGCCAGGAGATTTAAAAAAGATTTTTTTATTCTTAATGTTCCCCAGAATAATTCACAAAGCAGTGTCAAGTACCTGACTCAACAGCTTGAAGAGATGACCAGGTTTATCTCTGCCCATACACAAAAGCCTTTATCCCTGGAAAAATTAGGCAGGGCTCTGGAGTTTTTCAATGAATCCAGCCTGATCCTGAAAGATATTTATGATCTGGCTAAACAGACACCTTCTCCTGTTGACAATAAACTTCTCAGGGACTTTGGAACTGTGATCCTTCTTATCATGGGAACCCGTGAGGGAGTAGAAATATGCCAGGCATTCAAGGATGAGCTTATTGACAGAATTGCATCTAAAAAAATAGACATATCCAAAGAAAAAATACGGCTTATGTGGATACAGAACAGGATTCAATATAAATTCCCCATTGAAAAAATGCTTGAAGATCTTGGTGCAAAGATTGTTGTGGATGAACTCAATGATGTAACCTGGGAACCAATGGATCCGGACAATCCCTTTGAATCCATTGCAAAAAGAATTATTACCATTCCTTTCTCCCTTAGTACAGACAACAGGATATCCCATCTGCAGTCACTTGCCAGGGATTATAAACTTGACGGTGCCATCAATCCCTGCCACTGGGGATGCAGACAGGGGACCGGGGTGCGGGGTCTTACCTCCAAAGGACTTAAGGATGTAAATGTACCTGTTCTAAACCTGGAGATTGATTGTGTTGATTCAAGAAATCTTGCCCAGGGCCAGATCGAGACAAGGCTGGAAGCATTTGCAGAAATGCTCATTTAATGTCTGAGCAAAAACCTTTGGGTAAGTTTGTGAGCACAGGTTCTGCTGCAAGCCCTTTAAACATAAATTGAATTTGATGAATGGAGTAGATTATGTATTTTCTTGGAATTGATATTGGAAGCCTGTCCTGTGATGCTGTACTTTTAGATGAAAATAACAATATTGTCTCTTCATCGGTTGTACCCACCGGTGTAAAAAATATAGAAGCAATTGCACATGTAAAAAAAAGTGTTCTTGAAACATCAGGGATCCTTGAAAAAGATATTAAATCTATTATTTCCACAGGTTATGGCAGGGCCCGTGTGCCGGGAAGAGATGGTGCGGTCACAGAAATAACCTGCCATGCCAGGGGCATCAGGCATATGATTCCAAAAACCAGAATACTTATTGATATAGGAGGGCAGGACAGCAAAGCCATCTTTCTTAATGAAAATGGGAAAGTAGCTGATTTTGCCATGAATGATAAGTGTGCTGCAGGAACCGGCCGCTTTCTTGAAGCCATGGCAAGGGCCCTTGAAGTGGAGGTCGATGAATTGGGTAATCTGGATAAGGAGGCAACAAGTGATCTTGTTCTCAGCAGCATGTGTACAGTTTTTGCAGAAAGCGAAGTTGTTTCCCTGATTGCCAGTGGAACAGATCAAAAAGAGATTGCAAAGGGTATGAACAGGGCCATTGCATCAAGGACATTCTCCCTGGTAAAAAGAGTGGCTAAAGATTTTGATGGGCTTTGTATCTCCATGTCCGGGGGGGTTGCCAGGAACAACGGTGTAGTAAAAGCTATTGCTGCAAGCCTTGGTATTGAAAAGCTTCATATCCCTGACAAACCGGATATTGTAGGAGCGCTTGGAGCCGCACTCATTGCCTGTGAGAGATATGCATAGGCACAATTGAAAAGATTTAAGCGTTCAAATATTTTCAATTAATTAAAAAGGGGATAGAGGAAATTTAAGCTTGAATCGAAAATACTATCGGAGTTGATATTTTTTAACAGCCCTATTGTGTTCCCCAATGGTTTTTGAAAATTTGTGGGTGGTGTCTTTTTTGGAAACAAAGAAAAGATAGGGTGTTGTTGCTGGATTTAAGGCTGCCTGTAATGATAATGCACCAGGGTTTGCAATGGGCCCAATTGGAAGCCCCTTGATTTTATATGTGTTATAGGGGGTCAGCATGTTAAGGTGTTTTCTTTTAATATTGCCGTCAAAATTTTTTATGCCGTATATAACAGTTGGATCGCTTTCAAGGCGCATGTTCTTTTTCAAACGATTATGAAATACAGAAGCAATTATAGGCCTTTCCGAGGCATCTCCAGTCTCTTTTTCAATAATTGATGCAAGGATAACAATATCATGGACGGAAAAACCCATATTTTTAGCCCTGAGCTCCCACTCTTTTGTGAAAACTTTATTAAAGTGTTCAACCATGTTGGCTATTATTTTTTTACAGGAAACATTTTTTGGGAAAAAATAGGTATCTGGGAAAAGGTAGCCTTCAAGGCTTGTGGCTTTTATCCCAAAGGAATTAATAAAAGGTCTGTTATTGCAAAGGCTTTTAAATTCCATTTTATTGCAGAGTAGATTTTTTTCAACAAGCCAGGCCACTCCATTTATATTCAAGCCCTCGGGAATGGTTATTTTATATAATTTAACTTTTCCCTTTTGAAGGATTCTAAGAATTTGTCTGGGGGACTTTGCGGCACTTAAAATATATTCGCCTGCCTGAAGTTTTTTGTCAGCTTTTTTGAATTTTGTAAACAGTGTAAAATATGTGCTGTTTGATATTATGGATTCCTTTTCAAGGTTGGCAGCAATGGATTTTAGGTTTTCTCCCGGTTTTATAATAAATAATTTTTCCGTGGCTGATGGATTGAAGGGAGTCTTAATAAATGAGGATATTTGAGAAAAAATAAAAAAAATACCTAAAGACAGGATGGCTGATAGAATAACGAGTACAATAATTATTTTTATTTTTTTTTTATTCATTAAAAGGCCATAATAAGAAAAAGGATATCAAAGTTATTATGATACCCTTTTATAAAATTAATAATTAACAATTAATAACAACCTGCCAGCAACTGAAAATTAAGCAAATTTCTGTATCAATTTTAAATTGTTCAGTTTCTGACCTTTAGCTTGTTATTAATTTTTTAAACCATTCCTTTAAACGACATAAATGTCAAAGCAATAATACCTGCAGTTACAAGACCAATGGAGGTATCCTGCAGAGGTTTTGGTACCCTGCCAAGGTCAACTCTTTCCCTGACACCTGCAAAGAGGATAAGAGCAAGTCCAAATCCTACCGCGTAAGCAAAAGAAGCAATTACTGCCTGGAGAAAAGTATACTCTTCTTTAATATTGATAAGACAGACACCCATGACAGCACAATTGGTGGTGATAAGCGGCAGAAAAATTCCAAGACCTGCATAAAGAGCAGGAATAGTTTTTTTCAGGAACATTTCAACAAATTGTACCAAGGATGCAATGACCAGAATAAAAGCAACAGTCCGTAAGTATTCAACATCAAGTGCTTTTAAAAGATAAACATCAACCATCCATGTAATAATACCAGCCATGACAAGGACAAAGACAACTGCCATTGACATGCCCACGGCAGTCTCCATTTTTTTGGATGTGCCAAGAAAGGGGCATTGACCAAGAAACTGGGCAAGGAGAATATTATTGATGAAAATACAGCTTATTGCAAGGACAAATAGATCACTCATATTATTTTATCTCCTTTTTATTTTTGAGGTATAAGATTCATTAAAAACAGCATAAGACCAAGACCAACAAAAGCACCAGGCGCTTCAAGCATGAACCTGAAAGGAATAAAATCAGGCCCCATTGAAAAAACTGGAAGACCTTCCCATATTGTTAGAGTTCCATTTCCAAGGAATTCCCTGACTGCACCTAAGGAAGCAAGAGAGAGTGTAAATCCAATACCAATACCCAATCCATCTGCAACAGACACAATGGGACCATTTTTACTGGCAAAGGCTTCTGATCGGCCAAGAACAATACAGTTCACAACAATAAGGGGAATGAAAATACCAAGTTTTAAAAACAGTTGATATGCATATGCCTGCATCATCAATTCCACAATGGTAACAAAAGTGGCTATAATAACTATGAAACAGGCTATCCTGACTTTTGGGGGAATAATATTTCTAAGAAGAGATACAAGAAGATTGGAGAAAACCAGAACAAAGGTGGTTGCAACTCCCATGCCTATGCCGTTTTCCACTGATTTTGTTACAGCAAGGACAGGGCAGAGTCCGAGAACCAGCCTGAAAGGAGGCAGTTCAGCCCATAGTCCCTTAGTAAATTCTTTTGCCAGAGATTGTGCCATAATTAAATTTCTCCTAGGATATCTATCCTTATTTCATCTGTTTGATAATTTCAGGTTTCAGTTTCTGGTAAATTTCTGTTGCTTTTACCGCAGCAGTACAGAGTGCATTTGAGGTGACAGTTGCACCGGATACGGCATCAATTACTCCTCCACTGCCTTTTAAATTAAAGTTTGTATCCATGATGGAAAGGTCTGTAAACTGGGAGACAAAAGAGAGATCTTCTTTGGGTTTTGTTCCTATACCGGGAGTTTCAGCATGGGTGGTCATTCTTACATCTATAATTTTATCATTGTCAAGGTTAACAGCCACCATCAACCCAACAGGGCCTCCAAATCCAGTTCCCTTTGTTTCAAAGGCAACCGCTTGTGAACCGTCGGAAAGTTTGGTTGGAAAAACTTGTAGTTTCATTTCTTCGGTTTTAATTGTAAATCTGTCAGCTATGGGATCATTGGCAACGTCCGGGAAAATGGATTTAATTGCCGGTGCTTTTTGAAATTTAAGAACCTGGTTTTCAATTTGTACTGCTGTGCTTGATTGTACTTTAGCAAGCAGTCCGCCTGAAAGTGCTGTCAGAACAGTTAATACCACAATCATACTAATCATTTCACGCATGGTTTATACCCTTTCCCAAAGCTTTTGGTCTAATTGAATCAATGAGTGGGTTTACAAGGTTGAACAACAGGATTGCCAATATAGTACCATCTGCATAGGCACCGATATTTCTCATGAGGATAATCATTACTCCTATAAAAAATCCATATAAAAGCATTGGGATTTTGTTTACCGGAGAAGAGGAGTTCTCTGTGGAAAGGAAAAATGCACCCAGCAGAGTATATCCTGATAAAAGATGAATCATGGGGCCTGCAAATTTATCAGGATCTGCAAGGTTAAAACAATAGGCTGAAAAGATGATTCCTGCAATAAATGAAATAGTGATTTCCCATCGTGTATATCCCCTTAAGATCAGGTAAATACCACCGATAACTAAGCCCAGCCCAAAGGTTGAACCAATTGCTCCAATCTGTTTGCCCATTAGAAGGCCATTGGCAGAAAACAGACCGTCAATGCCGGAAACACCTTGAAATTTAAGGGCTGCCAGAGGTGCCAGGGCAGTAAAATTAAAATCATAATTTATATATGCAGCATCAAAGTCAAAAAAGGTCTTCCAGGAAAGCATTAAAAAAGCCATTCCCACAAGAGCCGGGTTAAAAGGGTTTGCACCAAGTCCGCCAAAAATTATTTTTCCTATGACAACTGCCACAAAGGTTCCTGTGATGACAAGCCACCATGGGGAAGTTGCCGGAAGCATCATTCCGAACAAAAGCCCTATAACAGCAGAATCCAGGTCTCCGATACGGATTTTATCCTTGGAAATAATGTTCATTGTAAATTCCCAGGCCATGGCACTGGAAAGTGACAGGGCAAGCACGCCAACAGCGGGCGCACCAAACTGGATAATCCCGAAAATGACTGCGGGAAGCAGAGCAATCAATATATTGAGATTCATTTGAAAAATACTATCTCCATCATGCCAGAAAGGAGCATGGGATACTGTTAGTTTGTAATTATTCATTGGCAGTCTCCAATTCTTCGCTTGATGCTCTAAGCGTTGAAAGTTCGTGTTTCCCAAGTTTGATATGCTGGAAAAGCGGGATTTTTGCAGTGCAGACATATGCACAAAGACCACATTCCATACATGATTCAAGATCATATTTGTCAGCAGCATCCTCATATTGGTCAGCTTCAAGATATCTCACAAGGATATTAACAGGAATATTGGCAGGGCATATTTGAACACATTTCCCGCAATTAATACATGCACTGTCTGATACCTGTGAAATAATAGCCTTATCCTGGATCATAATCGTATTCATATCCGGCTGTACAGGATGGTTCAGGGTGTAAGTTGCAAACCCATGCATTGGGCCGCCTATAATAATTCTGTCGCCATCATTGATTTGAATATTAAAAGTTTTGAATATTTTACCAATAGTAGTGCCAATACATGCTGTTACCCTGTGCTTCTTACCCTGTTTTCCTATAATTGTCAGGTGTTTTTCAAAATTGGCTGTTTTTGTCTCATAGGCTTTGCAAAGTGAACAAACAGCTTCTGCACTGATAAAACAGACACCCACATCTTCAGGGGTCTGTCCCGCAGGCAGTATTATATTGAGATGATCTTTTAGGACCATTGCCGGCAGGTTGGACGGGTATTTTAAGGAGGTTTCAAATACCTGCATGGTTTCAAACCCGGCTTTAATTTTTGAGCCTTTGGGGATTGTGACACACATCCTTGAAACACGGGTAAGTTTTTTTAGGATTTGAGCTCCCTGTTTTATTTCAGTGGAAAATCGAGAAGCCACGTACTGGCTGGTTGTTTCAAGAAGATCTGTGTCAGTGCAGGTTATGACAATTGTATTAATCTTGTTGTCCTTGGAGGCAAGACTTTTAAATGGTGGTGCTCCGGGTAGAGTTCTCAGGTATTGGTCTGCCGAGGCAATGTTATGTTCTATATTATAGGATATTGTATCTCTATTTTTATCCTTTTTAATAACAATATATGTTGATGTATTACCAAGGTCATCAAGAAAAATATCCATATCACTTATTGATCCTGATACAGGAGAAATTACATATTCTGTACTATCACTATACAGGCATAATTTTTCTCCTTTTTTGACTGGGTCTCCCTTTTTGATTAAAGATTGTTTTGCATGGTTAACTGGTTCATTCAATAATAAAATAAGGTTGTCTGGAACAGGTATTGATTCAGGTTTTTCCAAATGTGGTTCCAATGGATCATAGCTGAATCCTGGCTTGGTTAGTGTGAAAAAAGATCGTTTAATCATAATAAGTCCTTATTTTGTAAAAGCTTGGGAATATTCATAATGAGCTATAATGAATGGCATTCATTGCATTCCACAGGACCTGCGCCCATGTCATCGTGGCATCCTATACATTGGTCATGCAAGGCATCTTCCCTTGAAAGCATAAGGGCATCTCCCTCTTTAAAATGGCATCCACTGCAATCAAAATCTGGAGGAAAACTTGTTAAATGATGGCATTCCAGGCAATCAGATGTATAATCAAATGAATGCACTGAGTGGGTGAATAAGACTTTGCCTGCCTTTGTTTGAAACATTATACGCATTGGTTCAGTATCAGGTACAGGGGGGGTAAAAGAGGCATAGCATACAATTCCTGTGATCAAAAATATGATCATAAAAAATATTGCTATGATCAGGTCACGTTGTGATGTCATAATACTTCTCTCTCTTAATCTAAAGGTTTGAGTTTATGAGATAAACCCACAACTACGCAGCCTATATATTATATTGGAGTTGTTTTGGCAAGGGAAAATATGATTTTATGGTAATGTACATTGGGATGTACTTGCAGCTCTTTTTCTGACAAGAAAAGGCTGTAATTTTTTTTTTTGGGAAAGCGAATTATTTTTCAGTCTGATAAGACAAAAAGCAAGCCCAAAAAACAGGAATCCTATGGCCATGGATACAAGAGAAGGGTCTTTGTGCAGGGAGAGTGCAATACTATTACCTATAATTGCACCAATGGTTAGTGAAATAATTGGAAAGACATATAAAAAGAAAGTTAACAAAAGCATGGGGTTGGTTTCAAGCCCCACAATAACATGATCACCTGTTTTAACATTGATGGTGTTTTTAACTGTGATGATCACTTCTTCAAAACTGCCGGAAGAGCCGCAACTGTCTTTGGAAGCACAGTGCTCACACGCCTCTGTCCTAATTGTTTTAACCCAGGCCCTGGATGAATCAGCCCTGGTTACAACTCCATTTTCTTTGATCATGGTTTAATTTTTATATCAGGCAACAATATTCATAATCTGGCTGTTTTCAGGGGCCGGTTCAATGTTTTTCGCAGTCTGATCCTCGGGTGTTGTTGTTTTTGTTTCAGCAGGCTCTCTGGCTGCTTGAGCAGCAAGTATGTCCTGGGCTTCCTGGGTAATGCTTACTTCAAAAGCCTTTGGAGCTGTATTGGTGTCTTCAGGTTTAATATCTGTTCTGGGGGTTTCAAGATTTTGATCTTGAACCTGTACGTTGTCAACCGGTGGAGTTGTGCCAGGAGGGTTGGTATAGGCTTGTGCTCCCTGCAAATTATTGATTTCCATAATGTTTTCTCCTTGGTATCTTTAGATTATCACTTCTTAAAGAATAAACCTGAAAGATAATGATGTCAATTTTTTTTGTTTTTTCTTGACAAAAATATGCTCTTGTTATAAGTTCACCAAGTCTTAATAAAAGGCACTGCTCCCCAGTAGCTCAGTTGGCAGAGCAATTGGCTGTTAACCAATGGGTCCGCGGTTCAAATCCGTGCTGGGGAGCCAACCCAACAAATATTATCCCGATAATTCATTTTATCGGGATTTTTTATTTTTAGCAGAAATAATATGGTTTCCAGTTTACAGCGGAAGATTGTTTATTATATTATCCATTACTGCTTTTTTAAAATATCATAATATAAGAGGTGAAGATGAGAGACTATCCCCAGGTAAAAAAAGATCTGACTAACAACCCGAAAACATGGCTGATAACTGGTGTTGCTGGATTTATTGGTTCTAATCTTCTGGAAACTTTGTTGATGTGTGATCAACATGTAAAAGGTCTTGATAATTTTTCCACTGGCCATCAACATAATCTGGATCAGGTAAAGCTTATGGTTACAAAAGACCAGTGGAATAGGTTTTCTTTTACAAAAGGGAGTATCCGGGATGAAAATACCTGCCAGAGTGCCTGTGAAGATATTGACTTTGTCCTTCACCAGGCAGCCCTTGGATCTGTCCCTCGTTCCCTTGAAAATCCCCAGCTGACCCATGCCAATAACCTCACTGGATTTTTAAATATGCTGGTGGCAGCTCGGGATCAAAAGGTCAAGAGGTTTATTTATGCAGCCTCAAGTTCCACGTATGGAGATCATCCCGGCCTTCCAAAGGTTGAAGATCTTATAGGTAAGCCTTTATCCCCTTATGCGGTGACAAAATATGTAAACGAATTATATGCAGATGTTTTCAGTCGCTGTTATGGTATTAAGCCTGTTGGTCTTCGGTATTTTAATATCTTTGGGCGGCGGCAGGACCCCAATGGCGCTTATGCTGCTGTCATCCCCAAATGGTTTGCAGGGTTGATGGCCGGAGAAGAGATCTTTATAAATGGAGACGGGACCACCAGTCGGGATTTCTGTTATATCGACAACTGCGTCCAGGCCAATATCATGGCAGCCACTGCCACAAGGGAAGAGGCTTTTAATCAGGTCTACAATATTGCCTTTGGAGAAAGGACAACTTTGACGGAACTCTTTAACCACATTCAGGAGCGGGTGAAAGGGCTGATTGACAAGTATACCGATGTGACACCCACCTACCGTGATTTTAGACCTGGAGATGTAAAACACTCTCTGGCCGACATTTCAAAGGCTCGGAAGCTTATTGAATATAAGCCTGAATTCTCAATACGACAGGGACTTGATCGTGCTGCAGACTGGTATTTCAAACATTTGTCTTAAACCGGGAATTATTTATATCCAAAAATCTATTTGTATAGTTCATTCTGCTTTGTTACAATTATATACAAGAAAAAAGTTTTAAAAAAAATCAAGGCAAATTAAAATGATCTAAAAGGTGTAACATGAAATCCATCCAGGTTGATTATGAACCAAAATCCAAAGCAGTGACAATGAAAAAAAATACGAAAACAGAGGATTGGATAAGGGTTTGTCATAAATTTAATGATGATGTTGAGCGAGTCATGGATGTTGAAGATTACCAGGATTATACTGGGCTCTATATTTGTTGTGATGATTATAACAATCGTTTTTACTATCTCGTCAGAGAAGACAAAGCGCTCTACCGGATGAAGCGAAAACATTTTTTTGATAATATCGGACTCAAATAAATGAAAAATAGCACCTTCGTTAAGTATTATTATCCCTGTCCAGGCTATTCAGAAGCCTGGAGTGTATAAGTATAGATCGTCTTAGGATAGATGGAGATATGGTAATTTGTTATATTTTTTAAAAAACATGATACGTGTGGGACTCAAGCGCAAAGGAATCTCCCTTGCCTGCGCCTATCTGGTCCTTTTATTGATATCAAGTCTTTTGATTCAGCTTGTCGAGCCTTCTGATTCTGCCCTGACTCATTTTGATCAGGCACTCTGGTGGAGTATTGTGACAAGTACCACTGTTGGGTATGGAGATATATTCCCTCTCTCTATTCAGGGCAAATTAGTAGCAGTTTTTTTACCCATATTTATGGGTATTGGCCTTGGTGCAGCATTTATTACCCATGTTGCTTCATTACTCATTGAAAGGAAAGATAAAAAGATGCACGGTGAAAAAGAATACAATGGAGAGGGTCATATATTGCTTGTGGGAGCAACCGATGAGACAGAACAACTAATTGAAGAAATTCAGAAAGATGAGACATATGCTGACCAGGATATTGTTCTTACTGCTGACATATCAAGGCATCCTTTTCCAGATTTGGATAATGTTTTTTTCATCAAAGGACGCCTTGATACCCAGCACACTTTCAACAAAGCCAATATAAAAGAAGCAGCCAGGATTATCATTCATACCGGGAATGATGAAGGAAGTCTCTTTGCCCTGATTAATGCCATTAAACTGAAAAATGAGGCCTGTGAAATTACGGTCCGTTGTATTTCAAGCCAATCTCTGGACACATTTTCAAGCATCCAGGGTGACTTTCAAATCATCATGCAGATGACGGCTGAAATGATGGTGCAGGCCATGCAGGATAAGGTACATATCCCGTTGCAGATTCTGTTGAAAAATGATGCTAAAGAAGAAATATATTATGTCATTGTTCCTAAAACCGTCCAGCATCTTACATGGTGGTCTCTGCATGATTATTTCAAGAAAAAGTATAATCATCTGACATTTGCCATGCAAACTGCTGATAAAAAGGTGATTGTCAACCCATTAAAAGAAGAGATAGTTTCAAAAGACGACGGAATCTGGCTCATTGCCCAAAAAAGGCCAATTCATATTGTCTGGCCGTCATAAACAAGGTTGAATGCAATTTAATAGAGGAGGTATCCCATGGTAAATGAACGTATTATTGTTAAACCCAGTAAAGAAGATCTTTATTTATAGATATCCATAAGACGTTTCTCTGCATCACTTGTCCCAATCAAAACCATTTCATCATGTTCCTTGAGAAGAATCGAAGGTTCAGGGTTAATATTCAATTCATTTTCTTTGCCAATTGCTATTACGCTGCAGCCTGTTTGTTTTCTGATTTGACTTTCAGCAAGAGATTTGCCTGCAAGGGATGAGTGTACTGACGCACGGAAGATGTTCAGACCTTCTGCAAACATCAGTACTTTATCGGGTTTTAGAAGATTAAGTATGGTATTGGCTCCCATGGAAGCCTGTGACATGACAAGGTCTGCTCCAGCTCTGTGCAATTTGGAAATATTGCCATCAAGATTTGCCCTGCTGACAATCTGGATATCGGGTCGCAGCTGTCGGCAATAGATGGTGAGGTAAATATTCATGGAGTCATCATGGGTGGTAATAATCACAGATGGAGCTTGTTGTATGCCTGCCCGATTCAAGGTATCAAGATCGGCAGCGTTTCCTTGAACATACCTATTATTTTGAATTAATCTTGATCTTTTTTCCACAATCTTATAAACAATCTTTCGCTCTTCTAGGATGTGTGCAGCAGCGTGCCCGACACGACCACCGCCCAATATGAGTACCGGGTCGGCAGTGGTGTGATAATCATGGTAAATGGAGAAGATTTTATCATATTTTTTAAGCTGTTCAGCTGAGCCGGCAAGCAAGAGCACAGTCGTAGAATTGATCCGGGTCTCTGGTTGTGGTATTTTAAACTGGCCTCTCTCCCAAAGCCCGACAACAGTTACGCCGGTTTTTTCCCGAAGATTGCTCTGAATAATAGTCTTTCCCTCAAGTGGAGTTCGCATTGCAGAAGCTTCAGCAATGATAAGTTGATCAAATTTTCCAATAACATTTGCCCCCATACTCATTCCCAGGGTTCTTCTTGCCAGAGATTCGCCAAGCATCTTCATAAACTGGAAGACATAAGTACTGCCTGCAAGCTGTAGAATATCGATGGAATCATCCACATCTGCATTGGTGACAATGGGTACGTTTTTAGAGATCTCCCTGACTGTAAAGGAGATATTTGTATTGACCATATCATCATTAGTTGCCACAAGCATGGCAGCATTTTGTATGCAAAGACGTCTATATGTTTCAGGATCACCAAGATCACCCACCACTACCTTGAAATCCAGATCATAAAGCTCTAACGCATGTTGCAGATCTGCGGCAATAATGGCATATTCATAATCATATTTTTTTAGTTTTTCCACGAAGTTTATGGTTAAGGGGTCAAAATTTGTCAGTATCACATGTCCTGTTGTGCCTTTTGGCAATTCCCGTGGAGTCTTGGCCCTTGATTGGGCTTCCAGCCATGGGGCATAAAAAAATTGTATAAAAGTAAAAGGTAACATAACAAGAAGAAAAAGAATTCCAGACATGAGTACAATCATTGTAAAAGCCTTGCCTAAATCACTTGCAAAAGTGATATCACCAAAACCAAGTGTGGACATGACAGTGAGTGTCCAATAGAAACCTGTAATCCATGTAAACTCTTTGTCCTCAAGAAGCATTATAAAATGGAACAAGACACTGTATATTCCAACTATCAGTGCCAAAACTATGAGGAAATTGAAAAGAAGTTTGAAGTTCCTCTTGGTTGTTCTGCTTCGAGTAAAGTAAAGAATCTGGGCAGGAAGAAATTTCATTATGGTGAACCTTTCTGTTGTTTTAACCATAACACCTTTTGTCCGTCATGGACTTCAATGCGACTCATGCCATTGATATCTCCTTTAACGTTTTTAATCAATATATTAAATTTAAAGGTTAATGCTATAATTATCTTTGAGAATCTCTAAGTGAACTCATTATTTTACAAATAATTTTGTAGAAAAAAATTAGGAAAAGCAAGAAAACATGGAAGGAAATTTGATATTAAATTCGTAATTGATCATTTTAATATTAATGTATTTGATCTTGATAAAAGTCTTTTGTTTTATGAAAAAGCTTTGGGGCTTAAAGAAGAAAGACGTACAAATGCCTCAGACGGAAGTTTTATCATAAAAGTGGCTTAACTTAGTGTTTACAATATCAAGGGAATGTCAGTTCAGGGTTGGTTAGGATCAATTATCAATCATAAGCCAATCGAATCTCTTCATCTGTCAAAACATGTTTTATTTGACTTTGCCATCTATCCGAGTGCCATGTCTTCAGGCCCTTGTGGGTCAAATAATAGTTTTGCGGAATTGGATGAGTACCAATAACCACATCCAGTCCATATTTTGCAGGAATAAAATCACAAAATGTTTTCAACCGTGGGCAAGGTGGGTAACCAACCACCAAACCAGTGGCCAAGTGGACGACATCTGCACCGTTTTTTTTCATCTCTGCAGGCGCGTACTCTATATTTCCACCAGGACAACCGCCACAAGTTGTATACCCTACCAGTTCTATCTCTTCATGCTTGTACAGGGCAAAGGCACCTTCACGATTGCGCATTGAACGAAGACATTTTCCGCCTGCGCATGTGTGATATCGGTCGCAAATAATTATGCTGATTTTTTTCATTTTCTTTCTCCATAAAGTCTTAAAAAATAACTTTTTCGATTCATTGAACCGGAAAATATATTCCGGGCTGACTTCTTCTATATAAATCAATAATCCATTCTACATTCACTTTTTGAATGTACTGCAATTCATGGACCAGAAAGGAGCCTCTATCTGATATCAATTTGTTTTTCAATAATTTTACTGAGTTATAATACTTATAGGAGCAAAGAAGATGTAATACCGTGCATAAAAACGGTGCAATATTGCGACACTTATATATTTTCAACAAATAAAAACAAGGGTGTTTTTATGTAACTAATTAAAAATATTTATATTATTTTTTTGTAATCATTTGGTATAAACTTTGCAATCTTCCAAGGAAATAACACTGATTGATTTTCAAGCATAGAAAAATTATTGGATGAAAAAAATTTTTGTTTCAAAATATAATAATGAGCGGTTTTACATAAGGGTACTGACGAATCGGTAAATAACGGGAAATTGATATGTTCACGAAGGATATTGATACAATCATCATAGGCAGCGGCCTCAGTGGAATGTATGCAGCCTGGCTGCTATCCAAAAAAAACAGATCGTTTGTGGTTCTCGAAGCCCGTGAACGGACAGGGGGCAGAATTTTAAGCTTTGACCATCACGGTTTTTTCCCTGACCTCGGCCCTTCCTGGTACTGGCCGGAGATAAATCCGAAAATGATGCACATCATACAAACATTGGGACTTACAGGATATCAGCAATTTGAAACCGGTATGGGGCGTTTTGAAAATTTTAATGGTTTTGTCCAGACGGTCAGGGGGTATTCAACGTCTCCCTCCTCCTGGCGGCTTACCGGTGGTATGGCAGCACTCATTACAAAATTATCACAAACTATTCCCCATGCCGCTATTAAGCTTAATTCCCCGGTCTGTGAAATCGAAAAAAAACAGGATGGTGTCCGGGTCAGTGTTGGGGAACTCGAAAAAGAGCCGCAGGCCCAATTCAGGGCTGGCAAGGTGATCCTTGCGCTGCCGCCGCGTCTTGCTGCTGCCACCATCCTCTTTACCCCGGACTTATCCCGTGATTTGACACAGGCCATGCTGAAGATGGGCACATGGATGGCTGGGCAGGCAAAATTTTTTGCCCTTTATGAAGAACCATACTGGCGGCAGACAGGACTTTCAGGTCAGGCTTTCAGCCAGCGGGGGCCTTTAGGCGAAATCCATGACGGATCAAACAAGGACCGCGAGCCATATGGGTTGACAGGGTTCTTTAATATTCCGGCCGCTCAGCGCAACCGGGAACAATCCCTCACCAAGACAATTCTTGTTCAACTTGCTGCCATTTATGGTAACCCGGCGGCACAGCCCATAAATTTCTATTACCAGGATTGGGCCCGGGAAAAATTCACCGCCACCCAGTTTGACCAGGCATTGATGCGGGAACATCCAGTCTATCAACCACCGGCAGGTCAAACCGCCATTTGGGATGGCATTATCCAATTTGCAGGCTCAGAAACTGCCAGCCAACACGGCGGTTATCTCGAAGGTGCACTGGTCAGTGCTGAAAGAGCGGTAATTCAGTTGTCGTAGTTTCCCTTTTTGCCTGATTAATTATTTACGGTTCCCAGTACCTGCGCCACCACTTCTGCATCCACCCATGCCTCGTCCACCACCACCACCCATGCCTCGTCCACCACCACCGCCCATGCCTCGTCCTCCGCAACCGCCCATGCCCTGGCCCGCTGCTGGAGTCTGTGAATTGCTGGCAGATGTGGTGTTAAAATTTCCTTTATTGAATTGATCAACAACCTGCTGAACGGTTCCTGCCATACTGGTGTAGACATCGATATTTTCTGCACCAAAAACAGCCATGGCTTTGGGGCCACAGCTTCCGGTTAATACGGCCAGAGCCCCTTTTCCAACCACGAGGCTCGCTGCTTGCGTGCCGGCACCACTGTTTGCATTTTTATATGTGTTGGGGCAGGCTTCGACATCCATATTATCCGTATTAACTATCAACAGGTAATCACATCGACCAAACCGCGGATCGACTTGTGCTTTTAAATTTATGCCTGAGGCGCTTACTGCTATTTTCATATTCCTATCTTTCCAATTTTTGGATGGTTATTGATTAATTGCCCTATAATGAACATTAGCAAAGTTCATACCAACATCTTTAAAAAATAAAAATATACATAAATTCAGATAGTTACTTGAAAATCAATTTCGCTCTTTATTCAAGGTTTTTAAACAAGGGTGCACTAATACATCTTTTTTTAAATACAGACAAGCCTGTAAACCTTTGATAAAAATAAGAATAGGCTGTTACCCCTCCCCTGTTCAAGCCTTCTCTGGCGGTTGGGGCGTTAATTGTCGGCATCAAGATCAACAAAGGCAGGTGCATTTTCGCGACCCTGAATACAACCCGGATGCAAATCCGACGCATCATCAGACGAATTCATTCTACGATCGGTACTTGATCGCCTTTTTTTTGAATGTTCAAACTCAACTATAATTATCCAATAGATAATTGCCATAAGGTGTTCAGAGTATCAATGATACCAATATAATTTTTAATGTAATAGTAATCTGAATCTATACTTTATCCTTAGCCAAATTTTGAGCATGAACAAATGATTTGACAGAAAGTGAAACATCCTTTGCAGTGGTTGCCCATGAGCATATTCTTAATCTGATAACATCCCTGTATATTACTACCCCGCTGTCATATGGTGTATTTAAAGTTTTATGGCAGTCAACGCTCCAGGAATCTGCATGCTCGCACCCTTTAAATAAATGTTTTAATTTTTCTAACTCTGTTTGATTGTAGAATATATTTTCCATATGAATAAAAAAAGGCACTATTATAAAGAAAAAAAGAGAGGTGAGCAGATCAGAGTGATCATGAAATCGTTATGATATCAGGTTTTAACAAATTCCAGGTAAATAAAAATCACTGCGCAGAGGAGGGAATCCAGGTACTGGCCTGGTAATAATGCTGGGAAAGAGGAAACTTGTTGCTTTTAAGTGCCATGGCGGGTTAAGAGAAGGGATAAATGCTTAATTTTGAAAAAATTGTTGCTGAGTCAACCGCTATTCTGACAGAAGGCGGTGTGGTTGAGCGAATAAAACGAGATCCAACCATAGAGTTAGACCCGCATATTGGATATTCAGGATTGATATATGATTCAAAAGGAAAAGAAGTTCTTAAAAAAATTTATACAGAATATATTGATATTGGAAAAAAATATAATTTACCCTTTTTTAGTTTAGCGCCCACCTGGAGAGCAAATCCTGAGAGAATTAAAAAGTCGGTTTTGAATAAATATGAAAATATCAACAAAGATTGTGTTGATTTTTTAAAAGCAATTAGAAGCAATTATTCCAATTATTCTAAAAAGATTTTTATTGGTGGACTAATGGCATGCAAGGGTGATGCATATCGCCCCCAAGAAGCTCTTTCAAAGGAAGATGCCGAAATATTTCACACAGAGCAGGCATCAATATTAGCTGAAAGTGGTGTGGACTTTATTAAAGTTGCCACATTACCATCAGTTTCCGAAGCACATGGAATGGCATCTGCAATTTCATTAAATAAAACACCCTATGTTTTGAGTTTTGTAATTAACCCTGATGGTACAATTCTTGATGGAACTCCTATTCATGAGGCCATTGAATTGATTGATACCAACATCCATCAAAATCCAATTTTTTATATGGTAAATTGTGTCCACCCAACAATTTTTGACCAGGCTATTAGTAAAGAAATCAGATGTTCAAAATATATAAGAGGTAGAATATTAGGTCTTCAAGCCAACACCTCTTCAAAAAGTCCGGATGAACTGGATGATTTAGCATATCTTGATACTTCAGACCCTGGGGAATTTGGAGAATTAATGGTTTCTCTGCACAATAGGTTCGGGATAAAAATTTTAGGTGGGTGTTGTGGATCAGATGGGAATCATATTCTAGAAATTGCCAAAAGGATAGGGTAATATCCAAAGAGATTCAGGTAAGTACTTCAGGATTCACTATATTTGGAACTTTTTTATTCTTATAAAACTCAATAATATTTACAGCGGCCAATCTTGCCATTTCATTCCTTGCTTCCATGGTTCCTGATCCGATATGTGGCAAAACAGCAACATTTTCCATTGATAATAAGGGATTATCCGGCTGCATTGGCTCCGGAACAGTCACATCAAGCCCTGCTCCCCAGATCAGCCTTGAATTGAGGGCTTCAATTAAATCAGTTTCATTGTGAACCAATCCCCTTGCAGTATTAATGAAAATTGCAGATTGCTTCATACAGCTGAAAGCTGATTTGTTAAAAATCCCTTTGGTTTTATCATTTAAAGAACAATGCACTGAAATGATATCACTTAGCCCAAGCAGGTCATCAAAATTTACAAACCTGGCATTTAAATTTTTTTTGGCAAGATCATTTTTTTTTCGATTATGATAAATAATATCCATATTATATGCACCTTTGCATCGCTTTGCCATTTCCATACCTATCCGGCCCATACCCAAAATACCAAGGGTCTTATTCTTTAATTCAAAACCAAGATTTGCTGTAGGTCTGAAATAACTCCACTGTTTTTTTAATATGGTTTTGTGCAGATAAAACATTTTTCTTGAAACAGCAATCATTAACCCAAAAGCTGTGTCAGCAGTGGCATCGCTCATGGCATCAGGTGTATATCCAATGGGAATACCTATTTTTGTTGCCCAATTAATATCTATATTGTCATATCCAACAGCATATTGAGAAATGATTTTTAAATGGGAACAACTATTAAGAAAATTTTGATCTATTGTATCAGACAGGGTGCAGAGAAGGGCATCGTGGTTTTTTGCTCTGCTGATCAATTCCTCATTTGTCATGGGCCTGTCTTGATTCCATGATGTAACACTAAAACCTGCTTTTTTCAATAAATCAACAGCTAAATCAGGAAAAATCCTTGATACCAGTATTTTTACATTTTGTTCCTTCATGGCATAAACTTTATATTTAGTCTAATACAACTATTTTTTGCATTATATCCTGTGGAATAACACACCATATGCAACTCAATAATATAACAGCTAGAAAAATTAATTTTAGATCAGGCCCTGAACATCAGATTCATTAAAGCAAAATTGCATATCTGTAAAATCAGTTCTCAATTTTATAATTTCTTGTTTAATAGTTGTTTGTGTTTTTATAAGATCTGCCATCAAACCTGCAAGCACCTGGAAATCTTTTTCTTCCATGCCAAAGCGTGTCATTTCAGAGACTCCCATTCTAAGGGCTCCAGAGGCAGTAAAACCCTCTTCAGCCGGGGTCGCCTGGTAGTTAACAATTATATTGTTCTCTTCAAGTGTTTGGGCAATTTTTGCACCTTTGCCATATCCTACATTTAAAATAACCTGGTGGGTCTGGGTAAAAGAGATTTCAGGGTCACCGGCAACATCAAGGCCCTGATCTTTCAAGGCAGTTGCAAAGGCTTTGGCATTGGAGATCACAGCTTTTTGATATTCACCTTTAAAATGATTCATTTCATAGGCAGCAAATAGAAGCCCTGTCATGGTTCCAAGATGATGGTTGCTGACACTTCCTGGAAAGGTTCTTCTCTGGACTGCTTCCCATAGTTCATATTCAAGATCATTTTCCTTGAAATTGGATGCAATCACCCCTCTCTGGGTGCCAAAATAGGTTTTATGGGTGGAGCCTGTCACAATATGGGCACCCTCTTTTAAAGGCTCCTGGAAATGCGGTCCATAAAGTCCAAGTACATGTGCCATGTCATACATTACAATGCAGTCCGGGGCGAATTCATCCACAAGTCTTCGGATTTGAGTTACCGGCTCTTTATGGAGAATCATGCTTTTACCAAGAATCACAAGTTCTGGCTGATGCTCTTTTATAATTGCTTCACACGCCTTAATATCTATTTTATATGGGTTGTCTTTAAGTACAGGAAAATTTATTACTCCTGGTTTTTCTGTTTTAGGATCCCTGGCTACAAAATCACGCAGTGCTCCCATGGGCTGGGCGCTTAAATGACCGCCCTTGATGATATGGTTGTTCATGACCTTATTAATTTTGCGCTGCTCGTTTTTTCTGTCCGTGCGGTTTAAAAAATCCACAAGTGCACTGAACAAAGCAGTATTGGCCATTTGACCGGAGATAACCCTTGATTCTACATTACAACAATCAAAAAAGGTTTGAAATTCTTTGTTTAAAAGATTTTCAACTTCTCTTATGAACTCGGTTCCCTGGTAATAAAAAACATCTTCTCCAAAAAAAGCTTTGATCTCTTTATGTTCTGCATACCGGTTTACAGGGTCACTGATTGATAAAAGTCTTGCAATACGTGACTGGCTCATTTCTGAGGGAATAAGGTTAATACACTCTTTTGCCCTCCAGGTATGGTTTTTTAATGTCTTTGAGACAAGCAGATCTGCAAGCGCAGGGTAGCTTTTGCTGGAGTCTGTCTTATTTTCAGATCCTGACTGGTCCAATTTAACCGATGTGTCTGGTTTGTCCACTTGGTCCAGTCTGCCCAGTTTATTTGGGGGAATGGATCTTACAAAAGGCGGTGCCTGGGAGCTCATATGATATGGAACAACCTGGGCTTTACATAGTTTTTTTCTTATTTTTATTTCAAGGGTATCTCCCTCAAGAATATCGCTGTTAATCAATGCCAGGGCAACAGCCCGTCTTTTGGGGTTTTCCTTGAATTTGCCATTAAGTCCGCTTCCTTCCGGCTCCTGAAAAGGGATCATGGTTCCTGAAGTTATAAATCCCACATGTTTACCCTGCAAAAAAACCTTGTATTCTGCCCTTGCAATGCCTTTTCCAGTAATGGCAAGGGGCATGACCATCTTTGGCAGGCAGGAAATATTTTCAAATTTCTGTTCCATGATATTTTGAAAGGCAAGGTGCTGGCTGTAAAGAGCCTCTTTACCTAAAAAATCTCCTTTAAGGGGAGAAAAACTCACGGCAAATTTGGATAGTTTTGATGCAAAGATGGGAATTTCTTTTTTGTCTGTATCCATGCCAAGTTCATGACCGTATAAAGGCAGGCCTGCTTCAAGCCGCAGAGTATCCCTTGCTCCAAGTCCAATGGGAGATGCCTGTTTCTCCAATAAAAGATTCCAGATGTCATTTGCATGCCTGCTGTCCATGAACAGTTCAAAACCCAGGGGTTCCCCTGTATATCCTGTCCGTGCAAGGCTTACTTCAACACCATTGATCTCAACGATGCTCAGGCTGTTTCTATAGGGTTCCGGCAAATCACCTTTTGTAACAATCTGGGCAATAATTTTTTTTGAAAAAGGGCCTTGAAGGGAGATCATTGCCACTTCAAAGGTTTTATCAATCATCTCAATATCCTGAAATGATTTCAAATATTTTTTAAAGTGAGCTGCATCTTTTTCTCTATTTGATGCATTGACCACAAGAAGATATTCATGGGGTTTAAATCTGTATAGATAGGCATCATCTATGGCTCCACCCTCTTTATTCTGTATCAGGGTATATTGGCTCTCCCCGATTTCAAGAGCCATGGCATTATTGGTTAGAACATGCTGTAAAAAGGGCAGGGTGTCCCTGCCTTGAAAATAGAGTCTTCCCATGTGGGAAACATCAAAAATTCCTGCTTTTGTCCGGGTTGCCATATGCTCTTTAATTATACCTTCAGGGTATTGAATCGGCATTTCCCAGCCGCCAAATTCTACAATTTTTGCATCAAGTTCCTGGTGGTTGTCATAAAGCACTGTTCTTAATAATTCTGTCATGGGATTCTCTTTTAATTGAAATTATAGTTTAGGATAAAAACTTAATAAAAGGGTGTGAATATGTCAACGAATAAAGGTAAAGCTGTTTTAATGCCTGGCCTTAAATTCTTGAATCATCTCCAAAGGAAGCACCCGAATAAGTTCTGACAAAGATATCTGGCTCATTTTCATAAGACCGTCATCTGCCATGGTTTTCATTCCATTGTCTATGGCCATCTGTTTTAATTCTGTTTCACTGGTTTTGCAGCTGATTGCAAGGGTCATTTTCCGATTAACTTCAAATAATTCAGAAACAAGGGTCCGACCATTGTACCCTGTAAAATCACAGGCTTTACAACCGATTCCTTTGTAAAAAATAGTGTGGGAGGGGTATTTTTTGAAAAAAAGGCTCCACTCATCTTTGGGCGGCGTAAATGGGCGGGAACATTTTGTACAATTTTTACGCACTAACCTTTGAGATACTACACCAATTAGGCTGGAAGCGATTTGATTATAATCAATACCCAGATCAAGCAGGCGGGACACTACACTTACTGAATCGTTAGTGTGGATTGTACTCAGCAGTAAATGGCCTGTCTGGGCAGCATCAAAGCTTATACTGGCAGTCTCTTCATCCCTGATTTCCCCAACAAGTATTACATCGGGGTCTAACCTTAAAAATGATCTTAACAATCTTGCAAATGTAAGACCTATTTTGGTATTAATCTGGGTCTGCATAATTCCAGGGAAGCTGTATTCAATTGGGTCTTCTGCTGTAATTATTTTGATCTTAGGTCCATTGATATATTGCAGTGCAGCATATAGCGTGGAAGATTTTCCACTTCCAGTGGGGCCGGACACCAGTATCAATCCAGCTGAGCTCTTAAACATCTGCCTCAATGGTGTTAAAACATGTTTAGAATGGTTGAGATGGTTAAGACCAAGGCCAACTTTACGGGAATCAAGAATTCTAATGGTAATATTTTCACCAACAATTGCAGGGCAGATGGCCACCCTGAAATCCAGGTCAAAAGTTCTATTGTTTTCTTTGTAGCTTGCTCTAAAAACGCCATCCTGGGGAAATCTGCGCTCGGCTATATCAAGATTTGACATTACTTTAATCCTGGAGATTATAGCCTCTGGTTTGTTTTTTAGTTTCTCTTTAAGCCATGGGATTTCAGGCTCCTGGCATATCCCATCAATACGGTATCTTAATGTAACTCCTTTTCTATCCTGCTCAAAGTGTATATCGCTGGCCCCATTTGAAATGCCATAATTAATAATATAATCCACTATTTTTTTAATTGCAGTTTCAGTGCCTGTGTAAATACTGCTCTGCTGTTTCTCTCCAGCAGTCAGTTTTTCAAAATTAAACAGATTCACATTGCTGGGGAGTTGATCAATCTCGTCTTCAATTTTGCTGGAGGCTTTAAAATTGATATTATACAGGGAGGTAAAAAGGTCTTCAAATCTCTTTTCAGTAATAAAAGCTGTTGTCATATTTAAATTTCGATATATCAGCCGTAACTCCTCTAGGGCAGCGAATCCGTCGGGATAAGCCATTCCTATCAATAGCTGCTTGCCTTCAAGCGTGAGAGGCAGGATCATATTCCTGCGGGCATATTTTTCAGCAATAAATTTAATAAGATCGTTTTTATGCAGCTCATCATAAAGAAAATCATCCAATTCCATATAAGGCGTATTGTACTGGCGGGATAGTGCGTTATATAATTGATGAGAAGTCAGTAAACCTTTATTGATTAAAAAAGTACCAATTTTCTCTTTTGAATATCTCTGTTCGGTTAAAGCAGTGTCAAGTTCAGTTTTTTTAATTATACCCTGCTGGATAAGGATATCTCCAATTCTATTTCGTTTATTGTGTCTTTTTAAGGCTGACGATAGGTCTTCAGGGTTAATAACCTTATTATCACAGAGGATTTCTCCGATTGTTCGTTGACAGTGCATATAGCTTAAAGCACGAACAAGATCTACTTCTTTGAGCATTTGAAGCTTTACTGCCAGCTCTCCAATACCCAGAGACTCTTTCTGTTTTTCAAGCAATTCATCCAGAAGATCTCTGGTAATTAATCCTTTTGCAATAAGAGACTGGCCAAAGGTGCTATAGTCTTTTTTGTTTTGTAATATTTCCTTGACCTGATCCTCGTTTATTATCTCATGCTCAACAACGATTTGACCGATCTTTTTTTTAAGGTCAGGATGCCCGTTTAATATCTCAAGTTGTGATGCATTTAAAAAGCCTTTTCTGCTCAGTAAAACATCAAAGGGGATATCTGCTTCCTGTACTTCTTTTTTTTGGATTGAAAGTGCTTTATTTAAATCATTTTCTGTAATAAATCCTTCACTGATGAGTAATTCACCGGTTTTGGGTTTCTCTGAAGCTGCACTATCTTTATTCATGGTTCATAATTCCTTTTTTTGCACCTCTATAATATTAATCATCTGACCTGTGAGATATCATGCAGATATTAATTTTTTGCCTCCTTGGATCTTTTTATTAGCAAATTACAACAATTTTGGATGTTTTCCTGCGTATAGAGAGTAAATTCATCTTTATAGTACTTTTTAAATAGCTGACTTGCAAGTTTTTGGTCTCCAAGATCAGATTGTTTTATCATCTTTATTGTGTTGAAAGTTAGATCATAGGATTCTAGAATACCTTGTAAGGCTTTTTTTCCGGTCAATGGTCCCTGGTGGGCAGGACAGAGAATAGAAGGGCGAAATTTCCTGATAAAATTCATGGTTGAAAAATATGAATCAACACCTGTAAAAAACAGAGGGAAATACCCTCTGCCAGGATAATGAAAACCCATGCTGTCAGAACTAAAAAGGATTTTTTTGCTGTTTATTGATCCAATAAGATTCCCTGGAGAGTGCCCTGACACTTTAATTAAATCCAAAGCAATCCCTCCAAGATCCAGGGTTTTTTCTTTATCAATAGCAATGGATCCATTTAGCTCTGGGATTTTTTCCAGCTGGGGTCTGCCAGGCATGATATTAAATCGTGCAAGATTTTCTGCCATGAATTTGTCTTCCTTAAACATTAAAAATGCTGCTTTTGGGTGTTCAATAAATTCTTGAGCTCCCTTTGCAACCAGAATCTGTGCTTTTGGATATTGTTCTGCAAGGCCTGGCAACCCTGTAATATGGTCGGAATGGGGATGGGAAGGAATAATATAATCAGGTGTAACACCAAGAACATTTAATTGTTTAATTACCTGGTCAACTATGGCTGAAATACCAACTTCAAACAAAGCAGAGTACTGGTCTCCAATAATCAGGAATAAATTAAAAAAATAATTGCCAAGCATATAAATATTTTCATCAAGTTTGACGGGAAACTTGCTATCAGGTATATAATGCTTTTTCATTAATATTTTCCTTACAATTTTTAAGGAAGTGGTAAAATTATTATTTTGCAATCATATGTAAAACTTATTTATTATCATATTTCAACAAAATTAAGAATAGAGGACTATTAAAAAAATAGTATCAAATATGTATCAATCAATTATATGTATTAATTCCTTGAAAATTAACATCCTGTGCTATAAAATGAAAATTTTTTAAGTGTGTTTGAAAAGGTATTTAGATGACCCAGAAAATTTTTTTAACAGAAAATAAAAAAGCCAGATTATCTTGTCCAGAGTGTGGAAAAACCAAATTAATGGACATTACAAAATTCAGCAATATTGATAAAGAGATAAAGCTGAAAGTCACATGCAAATGCAGCCATGTTTTTTCAGTTATCCTTGAAAGGCGTAAACATGTAAGAAGAGAGGTGGCCTTGCCAGGAGTTCTTACCATTGGCAGTAAAAAGCACATTATAGATGTTATTGATATTTCAAGACTGGGTCTCAAGGTTCATACAAACGAGGTCATGGATTTAAACCTTGATGATAAAGCAGTGATTGAATTTATTCTGGATGATGCTGGTAAATCAAGAATATCAAAGGATGTTATAATTAAGAAAACTGATAAGGAATATATTGGGGTAACATTTTTATCCCATGATCATTATGATAAGTTTGGGACATATCTATTGTTTCATTTTGACTGAAGGTTTTCTCTTAACCTTTTTTACCGGCGTTTTAATATTATAATGGGCACTGACTCTTTTTAAAGAATCTTCAATCTGCAGTTCAAGTTGTGCAAGTTTAATTTCAGTAAATCCAAAAAAATTTGCTTCAGCAGTTGTTGAATTCATGGCTGCATCATGTTTGTCAATGGAAACACCAACTTTGTTGCAGGTTTTATTTACAAGCCGTAAAATAATCAGGGAGATATTTTTAGGGTCAAATGTTTTATCATGGTGTGCTTTTGTTGCCTGGCAGTATTGGTCAGGAAGGTTCCATTTTTTCATCAGCCTGTAACCCTGATGAGCATGCTGCCCTTTAATGATTTCATTTATTACAGATTGTGAGGGTATAAAAGTACTCTCCTTGGATTTTTTTATCTGTTCAATTACAGTTATTAAAAACAGTTTTCCTATATCGTGCATTAAAGAGGCAAAGAAAACTTCCTGGGTAACTTCTTCAAACCCTGCTTCCCTTGCAACCCACTGGCTTGTCAGGGCACATACAAGTGTGTGCTGCCACAATATATTTCTATAGTTTTTGATAAAAGTATCTTTTGTTGTATATAGATCCTTTTGGGTCAGGACCATTATTGTCCTTGTGATTTCATCCAGGCCCAATCTGACAATGGCCTCTCTAATGGTCATGACCTTTGACAAACCTCTAAAAAAAGCTGAGTTGGCAATTTTTAATATCTGGCTGGACATTGCAGGGTCTGCAATGATAAGTTTTTCAATTTTGGAAATTTTAACATCTTCTTTTTGTATTTCCTGCTGAATTCGCATGGCAGTCTTATCAAAGGGCGGCAGAATCACTTTGTCAGATTCAACATAATACTCAATAATTTCTAAAAATGATTGGTCGTTTTGCACAATTATCCTCCAAGAAGTCTTTTAACTTCAGCAAGTGGTCTGGGTGGTACAAGTTTTGGCAGGCATCTTAAGACTTCTTCAAGGGTGGTGCTTCCAATTGATGCCTTATAAATTCCGGTTTCAAACAGGGTGACAAGGCCTGTGCTGCTTATACTTATGTCACGAAGGATTTGGGTGGTTGCATTTTTTAATACAGCATCCCTTATCCGTTCATCGGGCAGGAGCAGTTCATGGACAGCCATTCTTCCGCTGTATCCCGTCTGTCTGCAGCTGCCGCAGCCTTTGCCTTTATAAAAAGTGCCTCCAGACAATTCACCGCCATTATATCCAAGTAATTTCATCTCAGTGGGGCTTGGAGTATATTTTTGTTTACAATGTGGACAGATTTTTCTTAAAAGCCTCTGGGCAAGCACACAATTAATGGTAGATGCAATTAAAAAAGGCTCTATTTTCATGTTTATCAGTCTTATCAAAGCTCCGATACTGTCTTCAGTATGAAAGGTTGATAAAACCTGATGCCCTGTAAGTGCTGCCTGGACAGCAATATCTGCAGAGAAAAAATCCCTGATTTCGCCTATGACAATAATATCGGGATCCTGTCGTACAATGTGGCGAAGTGTCTCTTCAAATGTCAGATTGACTTTTTCATTAATAGAGCACTGGGCGATGCCTTCAATAATGTATTCAACAGGGTCTTCTGCTGTAATAATACTGTTCTCTGGAGTATTCAGATAGTCAATACAGGAGTAAACTGTTGATGTTTTCCCGGATCCAGTGGGCCCAGTAACAATAGTAACTCCGCTGGGAGCATTTATGGCTTTTGTTATAAAATCATCATACATCCTTGGCGGCAGGCCAAGTTCTTCCACCTTTAAAAGGGAATCCATTTTATTGATAATTCTGAAAACTATTTTTTCGCCATGAACCGTAACATAGGTGGAAACCCTTAAGTCAACCCTGTATTCTCCAAACTGAAAATCAATACGCCCACCCTGGTGTCGTCTTTTTTCAGCTATATCAAGCTCTGTTAAAATTTTAATCCTGCTTACAATCATGGGCATCATGTCATGGGAATAATCTTTTATATGGTGCATGATACCATCAATTCTGAACCTGACCCTGAGTCTGTCTTCCAGAGGCTCAATATGAATGTCACTGGCCTTGGCCCGAATGGCATTAATTATAATGGTATTTACAATGCCGACAATGGATTCATCATCCACTGTTAACGGTTTTTTATCCTTGTTCTCTTCTCGGATCATTTTTTGAATTGCAAGATCAATGGAGTCCTTTCTTGAAATTCCGATTTCTATCTCTTTTTTAAAAATCTTTTTAGCTGAATCAATGGTTGGTTTGTGAAGAGGATCTATAAAAGCAACAAGAACTTTATCTCCCTTGTTTTCCACCGGTATAAACTTATTTTGCATGAAAAGCTTATAGGGAACGCTTTTAAAAAGTTCAGCGTCAAGTTCCATGAATTCAGGCTCAAGAAAAGGAAAGCCCATTTGAAGAGATAAAATTTCAATTAAAGTTTTTTCATCAATAACCTTGTTATCAATAAGGATATCACCTACTTTTCTTTTGTTCTTTTCTTCATACTGCATTCTCAGTGCATCATCAAGACTTTCACGTTCTATGAGTCCAAGTTCAACAAGAAGGGTGCCAAGTTTGAGATTCTCACGGTTTGCTCTGATAACCTCGTTGATTTTATCATCATCTACATATTCAAGTTCTTTTAATACTTCAAGAAGCGGCTTGGGCGGGATAAGTTTTTTTTGGATTCTTTTTGCATAATTGATATTTTCTTTGGTCAAATGTTTATCTTTGAGAAGATAAAAAATGACTTTTCCAAGTTGTTCTTTTGCAGAGTTTTGCTTGTTTACATTCTCATCAGCCATGTGAATTCCCATAATATGGTTCAAATATTACACATATATACTTTGTGTTGATTTAAAGTGTCAAGCTGATAATATTATACTGTGGGTGGTACCGGAGGCGAGAC
>CAZYDL010000003.1:0-34257 GCA_964646305.1 uncultured Desulfobacula sp.
CCTGCCAAAACCAAGTTCCTGATGCCGGGACGGATCATGTCTGCCAAGACCAGGAGATAAAATTATTGCTCCGGTTTTTATTTCAAACTCTTTTCCTGTCTCTTCAAAATTGATGGCGCCGGCATCACAGAACTTTTCACAGGCTCTGCACCTTCCCCTTTGAAAAAAAAGGCAGTTGTCATAATCAATAACACGGGTATTAGGAACAGCCTGGGCAAGCAGAGAGTAGATGGCTTTTCTTTTTGTCAATTTCTGTTCAAATTCGCTGATCACAAGTTTTGGACATTTTTTTTCGCAGATACCGCATCCTGTACATTTTTCCGCATCAACATATCTTGGCTGCTGCTTGATTTTTACTGTGAAGTTTCCTGGTTCACCATTCACCTCCACAACTTCTGACATGGTATGGATATCAACATTCTGATGCCTGCCGATTTCCACCATTTTAGGTGAAATCATGCACATGGCACAATCTCCTGTTGGAAATGTTTTATCCAGCATAACCATGGTGCCGCCCAGAGATGAATCCTTTTGAATAAGGTGTACCTTAAACCCGCTGTCTGCAAGGTCAAGAGCCGCCTGCATACCACCGATACCACCGCCTACAATCAACACAGATCCTGATTTGTTATTATTTTTTTTACTCATATCTGCTCTGACTCCTCAAAGAGTTGTTCGCTCTTTACAAAGTGTCTGTCAATCTGTAACTTTTCAAGACCCAGGTTCATTGCCATTCCAAGTACTTCTGTGATAAACAATATTGGCAGACGTTCATCTATATTATTTTGTTCGCAGAATGTGTCCTGGTGTGCATCAAGATTCAGCTGGCACATGGGGCAGGTAACAATCATGCAGTTGGCACCCCTTGCAACAGCGTCCTTCATAATTTTACCCATGAGGTTCATGGCTGTTTGAGGGTCATTAACCGCAGCTGATGCACCGCAGCAGGCAGTTTTATAATTCCAGTCAATGGGATGCACCCCTGCAGCATCCAGCAATGTTTCCATACCCTGGGGATTTTCAATGTCATCGGGCACAGGAACATCAAAGGGGAACCGGGTCATCATGCATCCGTAATAACATACAGGCTTTAAAAGGGATAATTTCCGGGTGAATTTTTCAGAAAAAGAACCATTTTCCAGGGCAGAAAGCAGAACCTCAAGAATGGAGGATATTTTTACGTCGCCATTGATTTTTTTAGAAAGTGCAGAATTAATTTGAGTTTTCATCTCCTGGTTGCTTTCAAGGTAATTTTTTGCAACCAGAGTTCGAGAGTAGCAGGCAGAACAGGGTATGACCATCTCTTTCACACCTTGTGCGCTTGCGATTCCAATGTTTCTTGCCGGCATTGCAATTGCCAGGAAATCATCTGTTTTTCCGGCAGAAGTTGCGCCGCAACAGCTCCAGTCATCAATCTCTTTGAGATTAATGCCAATATTGCTGAAAACTAACCTGTTCTGAAGGTCGTACAACGATGAAGACTGCTGCAAAGAGCATCCTGGGTAGTAACCTAAATCCATGATTTACCTCATTCTATTTAGTGTTTGAACGTAAACTCACCCATCTGCTTCGTTGCTGCAAATTTTTTCAATCCTCATGTACAATTGTACACTCCGGTTGAAAAAATGTATGCATGCGCATCTCTTCGAGCTTTACGCCTCACATATGGGCAACTTTACGCTCAAACACGAGTTCTCAGCCAGACACTATTTAAGTTTTATTTTTCTTTAAAAGTTTCTTTATTTCCTTTCGGCCTTTGGCAGACGTAAAACCAAAATGCAGACGTTTCTTTTTTACCATTTTTTGTGCAAGTGCTGATTGTGTTTTGAGTTCATCAATGATTGCATTGAAATTTTTATTTTTAATATCATCTATGAAATTTTTTATTTCATAGAATCCCATAAATTCCATTTCATTTACACGACCCCATCTCAGGCCTGAGTTGAAAAATTCATGGTGAAAATGAGCCACTTTGGTATTAAGGGGTTCAATATTTTTCTCTTTTGCCATTTTCTTTAAAGTTTCAGTAATCCTGCCGGTCTGTATTTCATTGGGGCATCGGGTACCGCAGGCATAACAGGAGACACATTTCCAGACCAGTTCATTATTAAGAGCATTTTCCATGTCTCCTGTGGTGATCATTCTAATGAGAAGATCAGGTGTAAAGCCTTTAGTTTCATCTCCCACAGCACAGGCGCTTGCACAGCGTCTGCATTGGTAACAGGCATATAAATTCTGTCCGGATCTCTCAATTACTTCATCACTCAGAGCTTTTGCTTTGGTTTGATCAAATTCAAGAACTGATTCCATAATGATTGGCTCCTTTTGAAATAATTTTCACTTTAAATCCTCCTCCACCCATTCTTAAGCTAGGTCTTAAATCTGGTTTTAATCTGGTCCTAACCCGGCTGCATTGAGATACTCCCCGAGATTGTCAACACCGCCAATGGTAACAATATGCACCCCCTGGCAAACATCTTTTAAACTTTTTACAATATTTGTAAAAAGTTCAATACTTGCCTTTTGCTTGTCAGAAGCCTGGGAAAGTTTTTGAATTGCCCATTCAGGCACAAGTCCGGGCTTAAAATGCCGGTTTAAAAACTTTGCCATGCCTGCAGTTCTTAGAATCATGATCTCGGCAATAACAGGGACTTGAAACTGCTGGGCCTGCTGCATAAACTTTGCAAAATGATCAATTTCAAAAATCGGTGTTGTTAAAAAAAAACCAGCATCTGCATGCATCATATCTTCCATCTCTTCAAGACCCTGCTTTGGCATAATTTTACCCCAGGGAACTTCAACCCCGCACCCAAGAAAAAAATCTATTTTTTGTTCAAGTTGTGTTTTTTCTATTGTTATTCCTTTGTTCAGATGCTCCATTACAGATATAAGTTTTCCTGAATCAACGTGGAAAAACATTGATTCCTGAAGAGTATCGCCAGAAATCCTGTAATCTTCTGCAAAAACAAGAAGACTTCGCGCCCCTGCTTCCCAGGCACGGATAAGGTCCTTTTGCAGTTGATACCGGTTTTTATCTCTTGTGGTGGTCTGATAAATAGGGTTAAGATCATTTGTTTTTAAAAGTCTGCAGGTTTTTATGGTGTCTCCAACAACACCTTCAAGTGCTATCTTCTGGACTGATGAACCATTTGCAACTCCTTTTTCCCGGGCAAGGCTTTCAACAAGCCGGTCAGAGTCTTCATCGCCAAGAGGAACCTGTACTTCAGAAGTCACAACAAAATTTTTTTCTTTTAAAGCATGTTTTAAACTGGACTGCTTAAAAGTCATTTAAGGCTTCCTTTTTCTTTTAATCCAAGTAAAACTGCGACTTCATCTTTTAATTTCGCCAGAGGCAGGGGCTTTGAAAGGCATACATCTGCACCATATTTTTTCATTTTTGCAAATTTTTCATCATCCAGATATGCGGATAAAACAATGATTTTAGTATGTTTTGTTTTTTTATCTGTTTTAATTTTTTTACATACTTCATACCCTTTTATATCAGGCATCATAATGTCAAGAATCAAAAGATCAGGATTAAAATGATTTACCTGCAGGCCTGCTTCAAAACCATCTGAAGCAGAAATCACATCATAATTGAACTCATCTTCTTCAAGGGATTGTACAATGGATTCAACAATGATCAAATCATCGTCCACAACAAGAATTTTTTTTCTTTCTTCTTCATTTTTTTCTAAAGGAATGGGGATCCCCTGGTTTAACATGAACACTTCAAGATCAGATTTTTTGATTCTGCGATGTCCGCCGACGGTACGATAAGCTTTGATATGCCCAGCTTCCACCCAGTTTATAATGGTTTTTGACGAAACATTGCAGTACTTGCTTGCTGTAAACACTGTCAATGTGTCTTCCATAGCACCCCCCTAATTCAAAGGTTTCAATACATTAAACCGCCATGGACGGTTTGTAGCGGGCACCGTCCACAACAAAGAGTAAAAGAGTAGTAGTAAAACAATAGGTATTTAATAAATTTTACTTTGTCAAGCAAAAAAATAATAATAACTATAATAAATAGAATAAAGGAAATAACTATATTCAGGTGCTATTCATTTTTCCGGGGAAGAGTTATGGTAAACCTTGTCCATTCACCGACCTTTGAATCAACAACAAGGTCTCCACCATGATCTTTGATAAACCCATAGCAGACACTTAAGCCCAAGCCCACACCCTGGACACTCTCTGTCTTTGTGGTAAAAAAAGAGTCAAATATTTTTTCAATATCATCAGATTTTATTCCTGTGCCTGTGTCCCTGATTTCAATACAAAACATTTTATCTTGAAGAGTGGTGGAAATTTCAAGGATACCACCTTCTGGCATGGCATACATTGCATTGGAAAATATATTTATAAAGACCTGACGTAATTGATCCTTGGACGCAAGCACAGTTCCAGGGTGTTCAACAAGGTCAAGTTTCATTTTTATACTGTTTTCCCGCAGGCGTTTTTCATATAAAAGCATTAATTCTTCAATAATCACATTAATATCGACTTCCTGACGCTCTTCCTGGTCAGGTCTTGAAAATGACAACATCTTTTTTAACATATCTTCAAGGCGCTCAATTTCTGATAAAGACATATCAAGAAGTCTTCTTCTTTTGTTTTCCGGCGGAATTTCAGTCTTCATCAGTTCCAGAGTATTCATTATTCCAAACAGAGGATTATTGAGTTCGTGGGCTATCTGGGAGGTAAGCCTTCCCATGGCAGCAAGTTTTTCAGATTGAAGAAGGTGTTGCCTTGCTGTACTTAGCTCTCTTTCCATTTTGAGCCGTTCCTTTAAATCGGAAAAAATAGCAACAGATGCAAGTTCATTACTGTTTTCATCATACATAATACTGGCGGAAAGATTACCTTCAACAAGTTCACCGTCTTTTTTTGTAAAATTCAGAGGATATGAATTGAGCACGCCCTTACCCCCAAATTTTTCATCTCTCATCATGGCCATGACTTTTTTGGCAACCTTGTTTGAAAAAATCTGTCCAATAGTCATTTTTCCAATCACTTCTTGAGATTCATAGCCAAAAACATCTTCGGCAAACTGATTCCATAATTTTATAATTCCTGTCATATCCATCACCATGATGGCATTGGGAGAACAGGCAATAAGCTTATTGAAAAAATCGTGTGCTTCTTTTAATTCATTTTCGTATTTTTTCCTTCTGGTCTGGTTTACAACAATTCCTTCATAACCCAGTATTTCACCTTTTAAATTGTATCGGACATTACTGGTTAAGAGTACATGAAGGATATGACCGTCTCTTCTTCTCCATTTGACTTCATAATCAATGACCTGTCCGTTTTTTTCTATAATGTCTGTATATTTGCGCCGGTCTTCAGGTTTCAGGTACACATCGGTTGCAAGATCAAGGGAGAGAAATTCTTCTTTATCCTGGTACCCGAGAATTTTTAGTAAAGTCGGATTAACGTCAATGAATTTTCCCTTTTTACTGCTGATAAACACACCGCATCCAACATGGTTAAATAGCCTTTTATAGCTCTCCTGAGTTGACTTGATCTTTGCTTCCTGTTTTACTCGATGGGAGATATCACGATATATGCAAAGCTTGGATTTAGTCTTATCCTCATTTATCAGGGGTAGTTCTGACAAAGCAAATTTTTTATTAACAGATTTAATATAGACTTCACTGAAATGAGCCTCATTGAGAACAAATACTTCATTAAATTTACATTCTTTACATGGTCTGTCCGAACTTTTTAGTACCTGATGGCATTTTTCACCAATGCCTTCTCCAAACAGAGTTTTCATGGCTGCATTCATGTATTCAATAATATAATTTTCGTTGATAATATAAATACCATCTTCAAAAACATTTAAAAGTTTGATGGGGATTTTATCAATCATGGCCAGCCACCTTTATTCAAGGATTAAAAGACCCACCAGCATATGGTCTTTGTATGTTCCAGGGTCAGGCTCGGAAATATGTTTTATTTGTGTTTTGTGGGATACAGGGGTGACAGTTGATTTTTCGGGATGATATTTCATATCCATAACATCACCTTCTTTAAGTAGTTTAAGCACTTTGGATTCTTTTTTCACCATTATGCCAAAACCTTTGGAAGAAAAATCCCTGAGCTTAAAATGGTAAATCATTTGATTATTACCCGGGATAAATTCAACACTGGCATTTTCATGACCTATGGTTCTTGGTTCAATGCGCGCATTCATTTTTTTCAAGCTCCAGCAAATATTGTTTTATTTCAAGCCCGCCTCCAAAACCGGTCAGGCTTCCATCCTTTCCTATAACCCTGTGGCAGGGGATAATAATTGGAATGGGATTTTTATTGTTTGCCATGCCAACTGCCCTTGCCGCTTTTGGATTGCCAATCCTTTTTGCAATTTCACCATAGGATATGGTTTTCCCATACTCTATTTTTTCAAGTTCCTGCCATACACTCTTTTGAAACTTTGTTCCCTGGATATTAAATTCAAGGTCAAATTTTGTCAACTCCCCCTGAAAATAAGCTTTAAGCTGGTTTAAAATCTTCAAAAATGGCGTTTCATTATATATAAAACCCAAACCAGGCTCTTTTTTGGTGCCTTGTAAAGGAAACTCGATACTTTCAAGTAATTTATCTCCTGTTAATAAAAGCTTGCCAAAGGGTGCTTGAAAATAGCAGTAATTCATTAAACCTCTTTTTGTTTTTATGATCAATTTCTATATAATGTATAGAAATTAGTTTTTTGTCAATTATTGTTGACAGAAATTATATTTTTATGATAGCTGCTATTGCATTATGAAAACTATTAAACAAATTGGATTGGTTTTTATCTGTGTTATTTTTGCTTCAGGCTTGTATGCTTTTTCAGATGACATTGATCTTGGTGGAGAGAATTCCCGCGGATCTGTGATGTTTCCCCATGAATTTCATATGGGTGAGTTTGATTGTATGGAGTGCCATCATGACATGCAGGATGGAAAAAATGTCTTGGATGAATACGACCTTGAAGAAGATAACCCAAATATTTTATGTGGGGCCTGTCATAATCCAAAAGAAAAAATTGAGAGAATGGAAGCATTTCATTATCAATGCGTGGGATGTCACAATGAGTATAAAATGACTTCAGACCCAACAGGTCCGACCATGTGTGGAGAGTGCCACATCCTTAAAAAATAACTAAATGCATATTTATATAAATGGAGATAAATAAGTGGTAAAAGCAGAAAGAAAGCCCATTGAAGAGATAAAAGATGCAATCAACGGATATAAAAGGGTATTAATCACCGGGTGCGGCGGATGTGTATCTGTCTGTCTTGCCGGTGGTCAAAGGGAAGTCAATGAGTTAAAAGCTCTGTTAAATGTTCATCTAAAAAAAGATAATATCCCAAAAGAACTTGATGGCTATACCATGGAACGTCAGTGCAATGATGAATTTCTTAAAGAACTTGACTCAACTATTGATCAATATGATTGTGTTATTTCCATGGCATGTGGTGCCGGAGTCCAGAATATGGCAACAAAATTCCCCCAGATTCCTGTTTTTCCTGCATTAAATACTGTTTCCATCGGCATTGACAAGGATATCGGCATGTATGAAGAGAGATGCCGCGCCTGTGGTAATTGTGTTCTTGGATATACCGGTGGTATCTGTCCTGTGACAAGGTGTTCCAAAGGGCTTTTCAACGGCCCCTGCGGCGGGACCAATAATGAGTGTTGTGAGATCAGTCAGGAAGTGCCGTGTGCATGGCTTGAAATTTTTCATCGTCTCAAGGAGCAGGACCGTCTTGATGACATTAAAAAAATTCATGCTCCCATGGAGTGGCAGAACCAGGCACCACGAACCATTATTCAGGAATCCTACGAGAAAAGATATAGTGTTTAATAATATTTATCAATTAAAAGCAGTGGTATAACTTATGGACTTTTCAAATACTTTTTTCTGGACATTTGCCTACGACTTTATACGGGGACCCATGGTATGGATCGCTTTTATTGTCTTTTTTGGTGGTACTATATTCCAGATTTTCAGCCTTCTTTCATTGACCAAAGAGCAGACTATTTCCAAACTTACCCCGGGACCTGGCAGATTTATACCCAAAAGAGCTGACAATGAAAATAAAAAAGATTGGGTAATGTGGTTAAAGCTGTCCATAGCTGGTGTGAATCCTTTTATGACTATTGTGTCAAGTGTTTTCCATGTTCTTTTAATCATAATGCCCATTTTTGTACTGGGCCATAATATATTATTGGACAACTCATTTGGCTTGAGCATTATCTCTCTGTCTGAAGGTGTTAGTGATTTTCTGACAATCATAGTTATTGTGTGTGCAGGTATCTTTTTATACCGCAGACTGTTTGTGGACAGGGTAAAGGCAATTACAACCTGGTCAGATTATCTTTTTTTATTTCTTGCAGCTGCACCCTTTGTGACTGGATTTCTTGCCTATCACCAGGTGTTTGAAAATTACAGATTGATTATTTCTCTTCATATCCTGTCAGGAGAACTCATGCTGATGGCAGTGCCTTTTACAAAATTTGTTCATATGATTTATCTTGTAATTTTTCGTTTCACCATTGTCAGTGAATATAGCCTGGGCAGAGGAAATAGAACCTGGTAAATGTAAACTATATTAAATAAGCATTTTCTATGCGGAGAATCAAATGTTTGGGAAAAAAAGTACAGCAGGCGTTAATACAAAAGAAGTAAAAGCAATATTGGATGAAAAAAAGACAAAGATGAAGTTGTCTTTAAAAGCCTGTGCTCATTGTACCCTTTGTGCTGAGAGCTGTTTTTTATTCATGGGTCGCAATAAAGATCCAAAATATATGCCCTCGTATAAGTTTTTAAACTCAGTGGGTGTTTTATATAAGAAAAAAGGAAATGTGGATTTACTTGATCTTGGAGAGATGAGAGATCTTGTATGGGAACGTTGTGTTCTTTGTACCAGATGTTATTGTCCTGTGGGTGTTGATATACCCGAGATGATTGCTCTGGCAAGAAGGGTTTGCAGAAGTCAGGGAGTTTATCCCCAGTATGAGAGGGATTAAAAAGAGCTGTTAAGAAGTTTTAGCCGCGTTTAAACATATTGATAAATAGTGCATTAAAGAGGATTCAGGAATATGGAATCGGATACAAAACCAGATACACAATCAGATACACAATCAGACTTGAAATCAGGAAGTAATTTTGAAAAAATTTTAGAGGCTGGACATTTTGCATTTACAGGTGAACTTGGGCCACCAAGGGGCTGTGATGTTGAGCATATAAAGGAGAAAGCAGCTTTTCTTAAGGGTAATGTTGATATGGTCAATGTTACTGATAACCAGACTGCCATGGTCAGGATGTCCAGCTGGGCTGCTGCAATGATAATAATGAAAGAGGGTCTTGAACCCAATTACCAGATGGTATGCAGGGATAGAAACCGTCTTGCAATGCAGGCAGATCTCCTTGGCGCATATGCCCACGGCCTTAGAAATATTCTATGTCTTTCCGGCGATCATCAGCAGTTTGGTGATCACCCCTTTTCCAAAGGAGTTTTTGATATTGATTCCATGCAGCTTGTTGCCATGGTTAAAAAAATGCGGGATGAAGGAAAGTTTCTTGGCGGAGCAGATATTGATCAGCCACCGAAAATGTTTATAGGTGCTGCTGCAAATCCGTTTGCAGAACCATTTGAATGGCGTGTTCACAGACTTGCCAAAAAAGTTGAGGCAGGAGCTGATTTTATCCAGACCCAATGTGTTTATAATATGGAAAAAATCAGGGAGTGGATAAAACAGGCAAATGATATGGGTTTAACTGAAAAAACATATATCCTTCCCGGTGTAACTCCCATGAAAAGCATTGGTATGGCAAAATACATGAAGGCTAAAGTGCCTGGCATGGATGTTCCCGATGAACTCATTAAAAGGCTTCAGGGTGTTAAAAGGAAAATGGTTGCAGATGAGGGAATTAAGATTGCCTGTGAACAAATTGAAGAATTTAAAGAGATGAAGGGTGTTGCAGGCGTTCACATGATGGCAATTGAGTGGGAACATAAGGTTCCTGAGATTGCAGAGAGAGCAAAGGTATTGCCAAGACCAGAAGTCTAATAGCGAAAATTGATCTGCCAAGAGGTAACCAAATTTTCCAGTGACTACCTTTAAAAATATAGAGCAGGAACTCCTTCAGTCATACAGATTTTTGGATAATCTGATTAAAAGTGCTGTGGATGGAATCATTGCCTCGGACATGACAGGAAAAATTCTCTTATTCAATGATGCAGCAAGTAAGATTTCAGGGTATGAGGTTAACGAAGTAGTCCATAAACTCAATATTCAGACAATTTACCCAGACCATGATGCAAAAAAAATTATGCACATGCTCAGAAGTGATCAATCCGGCAAAAAAGGAACTCTCAGATCTTTCAGGGCTGATATAAGAAAAAAAACCGGCGAAACTATCCCCATAAGTTTAAATGCATCAATTGTCTATGATGATGATAAAGAGATAGCAACCCTTGGTTTTTTTCATGATTTAAGAGAGACTCTGGAAATAGAGGAAGAGCTTGAAAACACAAGAGTACAACTGATTCAAGCTGAAAAAATGGCATCCATTGGTAAACTTGCCGCCGGAGTTGCCCACCAGCTCAACAATCCCCTTGGCGGAATTACCCTTTTCAGTCAGCTGCTCATGGAAGACTACCCTTTACCTGATGAGGCTGTAAATGATCTTAAACGAATTATCCGTGATGCTAAAAGATGTACTGATATTGTCCAGGAATTATTAAAGTTTTCAAGACAGACCACCAATGAAATGCGCCCCCAGGATATTAATCAATTATTGCAGGACACTCTGATTTTAATTGAAGATCAGACCATATTTCAAAATATTGAAATAACAAAAAATTTTCAACGCTCTCTTCCCCCCGTACCCGTGGATATCCAGCAAATAAAACATGTTTTTATGAATATTATCCTTAATGCCGCCGATGCCATGGATGGGAAAGGGAAATTATCTCTTTCCACCTCCCTTGACGATTCCAAGGAGAGGATATGTATTATTATCAGTGATACAGGGCATGGAATCCCGGAAGATACTCTGCTCAAAATTTTTGATCCTTTTTTTACAACCAAAGAGCAGGGAAAGGGAACCGGACTTGGATTGAGTATGGCATATAAAATTGTTGAAAACCATGGGGGCAAGATTAGCGCCCAAAGCAAAAAAGAGCAGGGAACAAGCTTTATTATTGAACTCATGATCAAAAAGTCTGATGAATCAAAAGGTGAAACCCATGGGTAATATTTCTTCTCCTGTCAAAATACTGGTTATTGATGATGAACAGGATATAAGAGAAGGGTGTGAAAGAATTCTCTCCCGCATGGAGTGTGAGGTTGTAACTGCTTCCGACGGCACCAAGGGTTTGGATATCCTTGAGACCCAGGATATTAGTATTGTTCTCAGCGATATTAAAATGCCGGGTATAAGCGGGCTTGAGGTTTTAAGTACGATTTCAGAAAAATATAAATCTGTAATGGTTATAATGATTACAGGATTCAGCACTGTTGAAACTGCCATTGAAGCCATGAAAAAAGGCGCCTATGATTTTATATCCAAGCCTTTTTCTCCTGACCAATTACGAATTGTGGTTAAAAGAGCAATTGAAAAACTACGCCTTACCCGGGAAGCTCAAGCCTTAAAACTTGAACAGCAGAAAAACCTTGCAGACCTTGAAACTGAACAAAGCCGAACCAGAGCAATTATTGAAAATCTTCCCAATGGTGTGCTGGTGACAAATATGCTGGATCAGATTGTTCTTATGAATCCCGTGGCAAAACAATATCTTGGTTTGGCTGCAGACAAAGGGATTGGAGCAAAAATTCAAGACTGTATAGAAGATAAGGAATTTTGTGATTTTATCAAAACGGTCTCAGGGTGTAAGAGCGATAGCAAAGATGAATCTGCTTCCAATCAATCCCATGAACTTGCCCTGTCAGATGAAAGATATATCCAGGCCCTTGGAAAACCAATTACAGGAGAAGATGGTGATTGCCTTGGAGCTGTTATAAATCTTTCAGACATCACTGCTATGAAAGTATTTGACAGGTTAAAATCTGAATTTGTATCAAAGGTATCACATGAACTGCGCTCTCCATTATCAGTCATACATGAGCAGCTTGCCATGGTGATGAAGGGAAACATCCTTGAAGGTCCTGAGGATAATAAATATATACTTGGCAGAGCCAAAGATAAAACAAGAAATCTTATTTCTCTTATTGGTGATCTTCTTGACCTTTCAAAAATTGAATCCGGAACCACGGGTAAAGAACCTGTAAAAATTCAGCTGTATGATTTTATAGGTAAAATAGTTGATTTCTTAAATGTTGAGGCCTTAAAAAAAGACCAGGTTCTTGAGTTTAACCTGCCTGAAAAAAAGCTCCCTGAAATAACAGCAGATCCCATAGCCCTTGAAAGTGTTTTTGGAAACTTAATAGCCAATGCCATAAAATATACTCCTGAAAAGGGTAAAATTGAGGTAATTCTTGATACCAAAGACCACTATGTCAGGGTAAAGGTAAAAGACAATGGTTTTGGAATTGAAGAACGGCATCTCTCCAGAATTTTTGAAAAATTTTACAGAATTAAAGATGACAATACCCGTTTCATTAATGGCACAGGTCTTGGTCTTGCCATTGCCAAGACCCTTATTAATGAATTAGAGGGTGATATTCTTGTGGAAAGCAAAGCAGGCAAAGGCAGCTTGTTTACTGTGCTTTTACCTGCAAATTAAAATCAGTCTAAAAGGTTTTTCAAACTCTCAATTATCTGATCAGGTGATGCTGGTTTTGCAAGATAATCATCTGCTTCCATATCCATTCCATGGGCATGGGAATATTGTGTGGAGCTTACATGATCGGAAACAGCAGTGAGCATGATAATGGGAATATCAGCATATCTATCATCGTTTTTAAGTTCTGAACACACTTCAAACCCATCTTTTTCCGGCATCATAACATCTAATACAATAGCATCAGGAATACTTGCCTTAACTTTTTCCATGGCTTCAACACCATTGTAAGCAACTTCAACTTCATAGCCTTCCATCTTAAGGTTTTGTTTTAAAACAATTGTAAAATCAGGCTCATCATCAACTAATAAAATCTTTTTTGCACTCATTTTACTTCTCCTTTTTAATTGTTATTAGAATCTGCTATATTTTTTATAGCATGATCATCTTGCCTTGTCGATAGCTTGACACCACCTTTATTGTGAACTATATAAGAATGCTCAATAGAATACAAAATCAAAAGAAGCGAGAAAGTCTTACAGGTTATGGATAAAATCAAATGTCTTAGTAATATTCGCAAATCAATTCAACAGACTTCACATCCAGGAGCTCCAGATGACAACCTTTTCCAGGCAACAAGTGTGATTGTGCTGTTTGCTTTTAAGAAAGAAGTTGAGCTGTTATTTATTCAGAAAGCCGATATCAAGGGATATCCATGGGCAAACCAGATGGCGTTTCCCGGCGGGCATAAGGATAAAAACGATCGTTCAACAAAGGATACGGCTTTAAGGGAACTTACAGAAGAGATGGGAATAATCCGGGAAAATGTAGAGGTGATCGGTTCCATTGGACATTTTCAAACCATTAACAGCAAAGATATTGAAGCCTTTACAGGCATATGGAATCAAAAAGATATAATTAAGCATGATCCTGCTGAAATATCACGGATTTTTAAAATACCACTGAAATATTTGATTAATATTCATAAGAAAAAAAATTTTCACCTCCATAAACCCAATATCATGCAGCTGAAATATCCCTTTGAAGATGTTCTGATCTGGGGCGTTACTGCAAAAATTTTATATCATCTTATTGACTGTTTACTGCAGAATGCTGATTTGTGAATTTCTGTATGGGATGGGACAAATTAAGTATCTAAAAGCGATCGTTTCCTAAGCCTTAAAAAAATTTTTATCACAAGAAACAGGCTTAAAAAAGCAAGAAGACCAGGAAACCATGCATGCTGCACAAAATTTAGGTTGTCATAACCTACAATCATGCCAATAAAGGCAAAGGCAAATACAACAATCATCAAAGTGATAAGTATGCCGCAGGCAAGGTTAGAATCATACCAGGGTGTTATGGGTTTTCTAAAAAAAAGGGTTTTGTCTAATTGCATTTTATTAACATTAAATTATAGAGAGATCACAACATATTGATTTTTTCCATTGACAAGCTACAATATATTGATTAATAGTACCACCATCAATGTAGCAATACATTTTTTATATCCTTTAAAATACTTAAAATATAGGCTAATTTTAATCAGAATTCAAGAGGTAGATACATGTTTGAGCAAATAAAAAAGAGAGATGGCCGAGTGGCTGAGTTTGATTCTTCAAAAATCACCCATGCGTTGAGAAAGGCAGGGGAAGCAACCGGGGAATTCAATGGCAGAGAAGCCACAAAAATGACAATGAAGGTTGTTACCCTTGCAAGGGATTTACGTCTTGGAGTTGTTCCTGAAGTAGAGGAGATCCAGGATATAGTTGAAAGGGTTCTCTTGGATTCTCCATTTTATAAAACAGCTAAAGCATATATTATCTATCGTGAGCAGCACAATCAGATAAGAAAAATTGCCATTAAAGAGAATGTGGGGCTCATGGAATCCTATATCCGCAGAATGGATTGGAAAGTTAAAGAGAATAGTAATATGAGTTATTCCCTCCAGGGTTTAAACAACTATATCTCTTCAGATATTACAGCAGAATACTGGCTCAATAAGATATATCCCCCATCTGTGAGGGATGCACACTATGCTGGAGATCTGCATATCCATGATTTAAGCCTTTTATCAGTGTACTGCGTTGGATGGGATTTACAGGATCTTCTGCTGGAAGGTTTTAAAGGCGTTGCA
This sequence comes from uncultured Desulfobacula sp., assembly GCA_964646305.1. GTDB lineage: Bacteria > Desulfobacterota > Desulfobacteria > Desulfobacterales > Desulfobacteraceae > Desulfobacula. The sequence goes on from CAZYDL010000003.1 coordinate 14,884, forward strand.
GGCAAGGTTGAGTCTTCTCCGCCTAAACATTTTCGAAGTGCCCTGGGTCAAATCGTTAATTTTTTCTATACTTTACAGGGAGAAGCTGCCGGAGCCCAGGCAATGTCTAATTTTGACACACTTCTCGCTCCTTTTATCAGGGTAGACAATTTAACCTATAAAGAGGTCAAACAGGCTCTCCAGGAATTTGTATTTAATATCAATATTCCCACAAGAGTCGGTTTTCAAACACCTTTTACAAATATAACAATGGATCTTGATGTTCCTTCCACTCTAAAAGACACCCCTGTTATGCTTGGCGGGAAATATTGCAATGAGACCTATGCCGAGTATCAAAAAGAGATGGACACACTCAATGCTGCTTTTGCCGAAGTTATGATGGAAGGGGATGCAAAAGGCAGGGTATTTACCTTTCCCATTCCCACCTATAATATAACCAAAGATTTTGACTGGAATAATCCAAATCTGAAAAATATCTGGAAAATGACCGGTAAATATGGAATCCCCTATTTTTCAAATTTTGTAAACTCGGATATGGATCCGGAAGACGCACGCTCCATGTGCTGCCGTTTAAGATTAGACAACAGGGAGTTAAGAAAAAGAGGTGGTGGTCTGTTTGGAGCCAATCCTTTAACAGGCTCCATTGGAGTTGTAACCATCAACCTGCCAAGGCTTGGGTATTTTGCCAAAACTGAAGATGATTTCTTTGAACGGCTTGATGCTCTTATTGCTTTGTCCGCCGATTCTTTGAGCATTAAGCGCAAAATTCTTGAAAAATTTACAAATGGAGATCTCTATCCATACTCAAAATTCTATTTAAGAAAAATCAAGGAGAGCACTGGGGTTTACTGGCGCAACCATTTTTCCACCATTGGTATCCTGGGCATGAATGAGGCCTGTATTAACTTCCTGGATGAAGGCATTGCCACAAAACCAGGGCAGGATTTTGCCGTAAAAGTCATGGATCATATCAGAGGCCGCATTGAAAAACTCCAGAAAGAGACAGATGAGATATTTAATCTAGAAGCAACTCCGGCAGAAGGAACCACATACCGTTTTGCCAGCATGGACAAGGCAAAATTTGATGATATTATCTGCGCCAATGAGGAAGAATACAAAGAAGGTAAAGACCCTTTTTATACAAATTCCACCCACCTGCCTGTAAACTATACAGATGATATTTTTGAAGCCTTAGAGCTCCAGGACAGGCTGCAGGTCAAATACACCGGAGGAACTGTTCAGCATCTTTTCCTTGGAGAAGAGGTTACAGATATAGAGATTGTAAAAAATGTTGTGAATAAAGTTTCCAGTTCATTTAGACTGCCATATTTTACTTTAACTCCCACATTCAGTGTATGCCCGTCCCATGGCTATATTTCAGGTGAGCATGAAAAGTGTGAGACCTGTGATGCTGAGACAGAAGTCTACTCAAGGGTTGTTGGCTATTTAAGACCGGTTGGCCAATGGAATAATGGAAAACAGACAGAATTTTGCATGCGCAAAACATTTAATACATTTAAAGTAGCCTGATAAAAAAACTGCTCATAATATGTATATAGGCGGGTTCCAAAAAAATTCTCTCATTGATTTTCCTGAAACAATAGCATGCATTGTTTTTACCCAGGGGTGTAATTTTATCTGCCCGTACTGCCATAATCCAAATCTTGTCGTAAGCCCTTTAAAGCGGGCTTACGACATTTTTGATGAAAAAACAATTTTCAAGTTTCTTAAAGCAAGAAAAGGATTTCTTGAGGGAGTTGTAATCACCGGTGGAGAACCCACTTTGCAAAAAGACCTGATAAAATTCTGTAAAAAAATTAAAAATATCGGATATAAAATTAAATTAGACAGTAATGGTACATGCCCAAAAACTCTTGCAACACTCTTTAACCATAAACTTGTTGATTTTATCTCCATGGATATTAAAACCAGTCTTGAAAACTATAATCTTGTGATTCCCGGCCGGTTTGACACACAAAAAATAGTAGACAGTATTCAGATTATAATGGAAAAAGCACCTTTGTATGAATTTAGAACAACTTGCAGCAGACCCTTTGTCAATCCAGAAATCATGACAGATATTGGCACAATGATAAAGGGTGCATCAAAATATATTCTTCAGAAATGTTCAAGAAATGTCACAGTGCTTGCTCCAGATTTTTTAAAATCAGATGATGATTTTTTTTCCCATGAAGAGATGCTTGAGCTTAAAAGTGTAATAGATGAATATGTTCACTCGTCTATTATTCGATAAAATAATCCTGAGTGCTTTTGAACTATTCAGATTCAGGATCTGCTGCAGGATAAATCATTTTGCCGGTCAGGGATAAATCATAGCCTCCATATTCTTTGGCAGCAGCATTAATTACCTTTCCTTTTAAAAGTGCCAGGAATAGTTGAACTCCTTTATCAAAAAATCGTTCTTTGGTGATGAGCAGATCAAACCGTTCCCAGCAGATGGGGATAAAATCAAGTCCAAGAATACCCGCAACAGGTCTTATTCCAGGGCCTGCATCTGCATTACCTTTTAATATCTCAAAACCAATATCCATATGCTTTGACAGACAGTTTTCATACCCGTTTATGGTATTGCCTTTTATATGAATTTTGTCCAATTCCCTGTCAAACAGCTGCCTTGTGCCAGTACCAAGCTCTCGGTTGACAATTTTTATGCCCTGTTTGCCAATATCTTTTACTGACTGGATATTTTTAGGATTCCCTTTTTGTATTATAATGCCCTGTTCCCTTAAACTGAAATTTACCACTGCAGGCATTTGATTCATTTCATCTTTTAAAAATGGAAAATTATACTCTTCATTGTCTGAGACAAGATGGCTTGATGCGATGTGACAACGATTCTGCTTTAAAGCTTTTAACCCTCCCATGGAACCTGCCATGCCAAACATGGCCATATGATTTTCATGTTTAAGATTAAAAGTCGCAATGATTTTATCAAGCAATAAATCATTGCTGCCGGCAATAAGGACAAGCCCGTGATAGGGAGGAAGCTTTGCAAGCTCAGGAAAATTTTGTGTTCCCGCTTCTATCCATTGATAAACCAAGTCCCTGGGAAAGATCCATTTTCCCGTAACTTTTGAGGCTGGCAGGCCTTTTTCCGCAATTAATGAATATACCATTTTTTCATTTATATTTAAAAATTTTGCCACTTCCCTGGTTGTAAGCATCTGGTTCATATCAGGTCTCCTGTGTTGCAAAAATAGTATTTTTACTGCTTTTTCCATGACCGGTTGTGTAGTCATACTATTACACCCAATTTTTCATCGCAATATGTATCATATAAGGGGGGCCCTGCTTTGTAAAGATTATGGCATTGTAAATTTATTTTTTCAGCCTGGCCCCCAATAAAAACAATATGGGATTGATGAATTCAATTTATGTTTTGTACCAAATATTTAAATTGTATTTTCAAGTTATTTGTTTTATACAAGAATATAAATTATTTTAATTTTTATCATACTCAATTCCATGGAGATAATTTTATGAAAATAAAGTCAAAACTTGCGATTTGTCTAATCCTTGCACTTATAATTTCATCCGGCTCTGTTTTTTGGGTAAATAGAATCATTGTCACAAAACAGATACAGCAAATTACTCAAAGCAAATTGGAAGACATGGCTCAATCAGCTCTCTATTTTTTAGAAAAGGAGGAAATAGAGTGGGAAAATATTCAAACAATCTTAAACAATGAGATTACCATAGGCAAAAAGGGATTTATCTTTGTTATTGATCTTGAAGGGAACATGGTTGTTCATAAAAAGGCGCAGGGTAAGAACTGGATTGCAAAACCCCACATTAAACATTTTGTAGAAACAAAAAATGGATATCACAAATATCTTTCGCCGAAAACCGGGACATATAAGGTTGCAGCCTTTAGATATTGTGAAGATAAAAAGAGAATCATTGTGGCATCCAGCTTTGAAAATGATGATTTAAAAACTCCTTTAAGAGATATGGCAGTCTCCAGCGCTATTACCATCATTCCCCTGGTTATTCTGCTCATTATTGTTCTTTTGTTTATCATTAACCGGTTAATCATAAAACCATTGAACACAGTTGTTGAAGGCATGGAAGATATTGCAACCGGAGATGCAGATCTGACTCAGCGCCTTAAAATTAACACTAAAGATGAGCTTGGACAATTGGCAAAATGGTTTAACTCATTCATTAAAAGACTTAATAATATTGTTGTGAATATTGATACAAATACCCAGACAGTCACGGCTTCAGCCAGAGAGCAGCTTACAATATCAGAACAGATGTCTGACGGGGCAAATGAATTATCCGGCATGGCAAATTCTGTGGCCACAGCCTCGGAGGAGATGAGTGCAAATATGAATTCTGTGGCAGCTGCAAGTGAAGAGGCTTCAACAAATATCAATATGGTTACAAATTCTGCATCCCAAATGCAGAACACCCTTGGTGAAGTTGCCACAAGCTGTGAAAATGCAAAAGATATTTCAGCCGACGCTGCAACACAGGCTGATAAGGCATCCCAACGTGTTAAACTTCTCGGCAGGGCTGCAAAAGAAATTTCCAAGGTTACTGAAGTCATCACAGATATTGCAGAGCAGACCAATCTTCTGGCCCTGAATGCCACCATAGAGGCTGCAAGGGCTGGAGAGGCAGGAAAAGGATTTGCTGTGGTTGCAGGAGAGATTAAAAGCCTTGCAGGACAAACCGCTCAAGCCACAAAAGACATCAAAGAAAAAATTGAAGGCATACAAAATTCAACCGACGATACGGTTCAGGATGTCACAAAAATATCCAAGGTAATTTCTAATATTAATGAAATTGTTATCACCATTGCAGCAGCCATTGATGAACAGACTGCAAGTGCAACAGAAGTAGCACAAAATATAGAACAGGCATCAGCAGGAATTGGTGAAATAAATGAGAATGTTGCCCAAAGCTCCCAGGTATCCTCAGAAATTGCACAAGATATCTCAAAAGTTAATTCAGTAGCAGAAGATATGTCCCAAAAAAGCAGCCAAATGCATCAAAGTGCCACGGATTTGTCTGATTTATCCTCAAGCCTAAAGGAGATGATCAGCATTTTTAAAATTTCTGGGAAAGACACTTTGCAGAACAATGATTCTGGTTTAACTCAAAAAGATATCCCTGATCTGATGCCCTGGGGCCAAAAATTTGTTTTTGGTATTGATGCAGTTGATGACCAGCATAAAAAACTTGTTTCCCTGATCAACCAGCTTCACAAGGCCATGAAGACACAAAAGGGCAGTCAGCAATCAGGAGATATTCTAAAAGAACTGGCTGATTATACTGTTTACCATTTTGGGTGTGAAGAGGAGCTCTTTGAAAAATATTCATACCCAGAAGCTTTGGAACATACAAAGATACATAAAGATCTTATTGATAAAGTCGCAGGCTTTAAAACCCAGTTTGACGAGGGGAAAGCTTCTTTAACAATGGATTTGATGGATTTTTTAACTGACTGGCTTAGCACGCATATCATGATTACAGATAGAAAATTTGTTCCCTTTTTAAAAGATAAAATGAAAAAAATATAATAAATCTGGTAATAGGATATGATTCTGTCATTGTTTTGAATATTCCAAAGTGTTAAAGGGGAAAAATGAACCCAAGAACACGTGCTTTAATAACTGTTGGACTTGTTATTGCAACACTGACCCTGTTTTTTCTTTTTATTTTTATAAAACAGCAAAAACAAACCTTCACAGACACTGTTCACAGCGAACAGCATAGTCTGCAAGTCCAGATGGAACTTTTGCTTGAACAGACGACCCAACGCTATAAGTCTCGTATTAAAAGCCTGGCAACAAACAGAGTAGAGCTCATCCGTGCTTTTTCCAGAAAAGATAGAACAGAACTTTTGAAAATGGCAAGCCCGCTTTTAAAAATTCTCAAAAAAGAAAATCCTTATTTTAGAAGCTTTTTTTTTGCTAATCCCGACAATACAATTTTCCTTAGAACTGCCAGGCCGGAACTATACGGTGATGATATAACCCTTCTCAGCCCTCTGATATTCCAAGCCAACCAAAACAGAAAAATGATGACAGGTTTTGAAATAACAAAGCCTGGACTCAACTATCGTATCATTTACCCAGTTTTTGAAGCTGATGAATATATTGGCATAATAGGTTTTAGCATAAATGCAGACTTTTTTCTTGATCAATTACATCACACGCGCAATGACAATTTGCATCATAACAGCCAGGAAGAGAGCAACATTGCTCTTGTCTTTCCAAAAGCAGAACTCAACAAGGTTGTTTTCCATAATAAAACCCCTATAACCATTGATAATTACGTTATTTTTGCCAACAGCAACTCCCATTTCCTGGAGTTGCCGGATCACCTTAATTTTGAACAAAAAGTACAACAAATTAAACTCCATGGTAAAAGCCATGCGCTTATTCAGATTGGAAATTTTAAAAATTTTAAGGGTAGTGTAATTGCAATGGGCTTATCTTTAATAGATATTGAAAGCATTGTTGGTAAAACAAAGCAAACCATTGTGTTCACTGTCATTTTTTCCCTTAGTCTCCTATTGATTTCATTTGTCATAATTTATTTCAATTTCAACATTCTTTTTAAAAAAGTTACAGCATTGAACAACTCTCTTGCACAAAGCAATCAAGAACTGGAACATCGGGTTGAGGAACGCACTGCTGACCTGAAAGAGTCCAGTAACATCATAAACAGAAGTCCGGCTGTTGCATTTCTCTGGGCAAACCGTCAAGGATGGCCCGTGGAATTTGTTTCTGAAAATGTAAAGGACCTGTTTGGTTTCACATCAAAATATTTTACTTCTGGTAAGATCGATTATGCAGATGTCATACATCCAGGTGATTTAAAAACAGTGGTTGAGGAAATTTCAATTGCCGGCAATAAAAAAGATAAAATTGATTTTGCCCACAAACCCTACAGGATTATTACTAAAAATGGTGATGTTAAATGGCTTGATCACAGATCATTCATAAGAAAAAATCAGCAGGGTGTTATTACACATTATGAAGGTCTTGTCATCGATATTACAAATCAGAAAAAACTTGAACAAGAAAAACAAGGACTTATGCTACAGGTATGCCAAACTCAGAAAATGGAAGCCATTGGTACTCTTGCAGGTGGTATTGCCCATGATTTTAACAATATACTTTCTGGAATTTTCGGGTATTCCCAGTTAGCTAAAATGAACATTGATGATCCTGAGAAAACAAAAAATAATTTAGAGCAAATTGTCAAAGGGGCCCAAAAAGCCACAGACCTAGTTAAACAAATTCTAACATTCAGCAGAAAATCAGAACATGAAATGCACCCCTTAAAGATTTTTATCGAGGTAAAAGAAGCCATAAAATTACTTCGTTCAACAATACCTTCTACTATTGAAATACAGGAGAATATTGTTTCAAAAGCAGCAGTGCTTGCTGATCTGACACAGGTCCATCAGGTAGTGATGAATCTATGTACAAATGCATATCATGCCATGATGAAAAAAGGTGGCGTGCTGTCTGTGGACTTGAATGAAATAAAAATTATGAGCACAGATAGCATTCCTGACCTTGATATTTTACCGGGTAATTATTTAAAATTAGAAATAAGCGATACAGGCTCTGGCATGAATCCTGAAACACTTGATAAAATATTTGAACCCTATTTTACAACAAAAGAACCAGGAGAAGGCACTGGTTTAGGGCTGGCAGTTGTGCTTGGAATAGTCAAAGAGCACAATGGATTTATAAAAGCTTACAGCAAACCAGGAAAAGGTTCCAGTTTTCATGTATATTTCCCAATATTTGAAGATCAAATTAATTCTGATAACTTGCAAGAAAAGAAAGATATAATGCAGGGAGGAACTGAAAAGATAATGCTTGTTGATGATGAAATAGCCATCCTTGAAACAATGCAGGGACTTCTTGAAAATTATGGATATACTGTGATGGCCTTTTTAGATGGTGAACATGCATTTAAAGAATTTAAAAAAGACCCTGATCAACCTGATTTGATCATTACAGACATGGCCATGCCGAGAATGACGGGCAAAGAACTTGCAAGTCAGATTTTAAAAATCAGAGAAAATTTTCCAATTATATTATGTACTGGATATAGTGAAAATTTTACCCAGGATAACGCCTTTGAGCTTGGCATAAGTAAATACGTTAACAAGCCTGTGGAAAGTAAAAATTTGCTTGCTTTGATTCGTGAAGTGCTGGATGAAAAATAAATCTGAAACAACCTCTGCTTTTCCTTGAAGCACCATCGTTTACAGATGGTATCCAAAGTCAATCGCAAACATTATAGTCCTTTTAGTGGAAGGATAGAATAAAAAGCCTTTCAGGCAGATATCCCAGGTCTTTATATCAAACTTGACTTTTTGGATATGAATACTATTTTTATAAGCCATAATAAATATGACTGGATAATAGCAATTTATCCATGTTATTTCATATCAAAAAGCATGAGACTGTGAAATAAATAATATGAAACCTCAAATAATTACAATTGTAGGCAAATCCAACTCAGGGAAAACCACTTTTCTTGAAAAACTAATTATTCATTTGACACAAAAAGGTTATAAGATAGGCTCTGTCAAACATGCCCATGACGGATTTGAAATGGATAAAGAAGGCAAGGACAGCTGGCGCCACAAAAAAGCAGGTGCTGCAAGTACTCTTGTTATTTCCAAGGATAAAATTGCCATGATTAAAGATGACCAGACAAGCTATCTTGAAAAAATGCAATTTTATCTTGCTGATAATGATATTATTTTAGCTGAAGGGTTTAAAAAGCAACCGCTTCCTAAAATAGAAATTTTCAGGACACAAAGCGTGCATAAGGAGCCCCTTTGCATGGATGATAAAAATTTAATTGCCTTTGTAACAAATTCAGACTACAAACCAGAAGTCCCACTGTTTGGGCTTGAAGATATCACAGAAATAGCCGAGTTTATTGAATTAAATTTTTTACACCCAAATAAAACATGAAACTAAATAAAAAATACCTGACTGCCTGTTTTATTATTTTATTATTTTATTTTCCTAATGCATTTTGTCTTGCAGGCCAGAAGGATCTTAACACGTCGCTTTGCATAACCCAATTTAAAAACGGGATAATCAACTGGACCACGGGAAAGATTCTTGCAACAGGTAAGGCATCTGTAGAAGATAATACCCAGACATCCCATAAATCAGTTCCAGGAGCAGCACGGGCTGATGCCAATCGACATATCATAGATATTTTAAAACAATTAATAATTAATAATTCATTGAGTGTTGGTGAGTATGCATCAAGTAATGATGTTATTATGGCAGGAATAGAAAAAACTGCAAGGGATGCTGTGATTACAAGACAATATTATACTTCTGCTCTTTCTGTGGAAATCCTGATTGAAACCAGTATGTCTGGTGGTTTTTTACAATTGGTATTGCCGGAAAAGATACGGCAGATACCTCAAATTAATATTGAGCAGCCCAAAAAAGAGATGATGATAAAAAATTCCTACACCGGGTTGATAATTGATGCCAGAAAACTTGAGATTGAACCTGTTCTTAACCCTGTCATCATAAGTGAACAGGGTGATGATATATATTCTGCCGCCTTTATCAGCAGAGAGTTTGCAGTTCAAAATGGTGTATGCAGATATTATTGCGATTTGGATCAGGCATCAAAAGATGATAGAATCGGCAGCAATCCTTTAATAATAAAGGGGCTTCGCAATGCAGGCAAGCAAAATACAGCCATTATTGTCAGCATGTCAGATTATCTGCTATTGGAAAAAACAACAGAGCGGCACACATTTTTAAAAGAGTGCAGGGTTATTATTGTAAAAGATTAGATAAGAGTATTATCAATTAACCTTGTCTCCCCAACTTTTACGACCATAGCAAGCAGGATTTCACTCTCAATCACCTTTATATCTTCAAGGGTTTTGGGATCACAAAAATTAATATACTCAATATTGGTTTCAGGAAATGTACCAATAAAACTCTCCATCTTGAGCCTTATGATTTCAGGGTTCTTTTCTCCTTGAGCAGCCATGTCACGGGCCATGTTTAAAGATTTTGAAAGACATGAAGCAGATTCTCTCTGGGAGTCTGAAAGATAAGCATTTCTAGAACTCATTGCAAGGCCGTCTTTTTCCCTTATAATGTTTCCGGCCACAATCTTTATATCAAAATTTAAATCCATGACAAGTTGACGGATAATCTGTAACTGCTGGTAATCTTTTTGACCAAAGACAGCAACATCAGGCATGACAATATTAAATAATTTTGTGACAACCGTTATAATACCGGAAAAAAAGACAGGTCTGAATTTACCGCATAAAAACTGTGGAAGCTTTTGAAGTTTAATTTCAGTCTGAAAATTTTCAGGATAGATACTCTCTTTATTGGGTAAAAATACTGCTGTGACGCCTGCTTTTCTAGCAAGTGAGAGATCATTTTCAATGTTGGAAGGATAAGTGTCAAGATCTTCATTGGGACCAAATTGAGCCGGATTTACAAAAATACTGATCACAAGTTCATCACATAGTAATTTGCCTTTTTCCATCAGGGAAATATGCCCTTGATGCAGATAGCCCATTGTAGGAACAAAACAGATTGTCTTTAACTCTTTTTTTCTGCTCTTTGACCACTCCTGCATTTGAGATATTGTTTTTAATATATCCACTCTTTTTAAACTCCTTGCAACAACTTATTAGTTTTTAATTTTGAATAAGAATTAAATTTAAAATTTGACATTCAAAATTTTCAATGCTCTTAACTCTAATTTTACTATGATAATTCAAAAATGCAATACAATAAAAAGCCCGCCCTCTTGCCATTACAAAATAAATCCTTACCTTTTAAGCCTATTTTTAGTATAATGAGCTTAATAATTGATCATTTTTTTGGAGGGATATCATGAAAATAGCCTTTCCCGTTAAAGAAAACAGAGGGCTGGAAAGTATAATTGATGAGCATTTTGGTACGGCCCCAAATTTTCTAATTGTGGATGTTGAGACCAAAAAATTTGAACTTGCATCCAATCAGAAGCTTTTATCTGGGGGCAGTGCATGTAAAACAGGTGTATTTGCAAAAGAAAACCATGTTGATGCAGTTGTTACAAGATGCATGGGTGATGGTTCTAAAAAAATTCTTACATCATCCAATATCATGGTGTATCAAGCTCAAAAAAATACTATTCTTGATAATCTAAAACTTTTTGAAAACAATGAGCTCAAATTGTTTCATATGTTTGACCACTGCCAGACAAAAAAGAACAAAAAAGAGGGTGGTTGTGGACACCATCATTAAACCCTTCATTTTTCATCTTAATTAAAACAATAGGAACTTTTGAATAATATTTAATTTCATTTTCCGTGACAATAGGGAATGTTATTCAAAGGTTTCAATGGATATAATACTGCAAAATTAAAAATAAGGAGAATCTGTAGAATGTGCCGCCTGTTTGCGCTTACAAGCCAGGACCCTGTGTCTCCAATGCTTGCCATAAAAGCCCTTGATGTAATGAAAGAAGGCCATGATGGATCCGGAGTGGGGCTTTTGCTCCAGGATCTTGGAGGTCCCTTTGAAGAGATGAAAGATGCACCGATTTTGTCAGGCATCTTCAGCGAAGAAGGTATCCGCCGTCTCGACCTTTTTATGATGGACCAGGGATTTCTTACTAAATACAAAATTTCTTTGAAAATACCCAAAAAACCCATTGAGGGAATTCCCAGGCGTGATTTATATCTTATCAGGGCATATGAGCTTCCTGAAGATTGGGATAACATGGATTCAAATGAAATTTCCCAAAGATTGATGCTCATGAGGTTGAAAATCAGGGAAATGGGTGAAGAAAAAAAAGATATGATAGTTTTTTCATTCTGGCCTGATACTATTATGATCAAGGAAATTGGCGATCCTATGCAGCTTGCCAATTATCTTGGTCTGGACAGAAAAGAACTCAATGCCAGGGTTATAATGGCCCAGGGCAGACAAAATACCAATTATGCCATTGATCTTTATGCATGCCACCCTTTCTTTATAAGAGGTTTTTGCACCATGACCAATGGAGAAAATACAGCCTTTATACCCATTAAGGATTTTTTAACATCAAGGGAGTTCAAGGGTTATACAGGATATCAATCAGATTCTGAAGTCTTTGCCCATATTCTTCATTATGCAATGGTTGGTCTTGATCTTGGCATTGATGCCTATAAACATATTATTACTCCTCTGCAGGATGCTGACCTTGAAAAACACCCGGATGCAGATTTTCTTGCACACCTTAAAAGAACATGCAGACCCCTTATTATTGATGGTCCAAATTGTGTTATTGGAACCCTGCCGGATCACTCTCTTTTCATGGTTCAGGATAGAAAAAAACTTCGCCCCGGAGTAGTTGGCGGAAAACCCGGCCTGTTTGGATTTTCATCTGAACTCTGTGGTCTTGATGCAGTTATTCCAGATCGTGATAAAACAAAAGATATACAGCCCATGCACATTGATACAGCAATTGTAAGCCCTGAGCGCCAGGAGGTAAAAATATGTCGTCAGACCGAAGCCTTAAACCTAACTCTTTAAGCCTTAATGATCTGCCATGGCAGATTAAATATAATAATAACAGATGCACCCTGTGCGGCCAATGTGTTGCAGTCTGCCCTGTCCAGGCCATTGAACTTTCTGTATTCCAGAAAAGAATCATTAAAACATCGGTCAGGAAAGATGAAAAACATTCCAGCCAATATGATACCTTTTATGGAATAAAGCAGAAAACACGTGTGGAAAATTCCTGTATAGGGTGTGCCATGTGTACACTTGTCTGTCCCAATGATGCCATCTCTCCAATTAAAAACCCAGGACTTGACAGGCTCAAGTTTCATGTTAACCAGCAGGGTGTTCCCAGAAGGCGCGGAGGCAGGAGAAATGACTCTTATTCTGTATTGGACAGGATAAAGTTCACAAGAATTTCCATGCTTACTGATCCGGCCCTTGACGCAGGCCGCCATGAATTTGAAATGAGAACTCTTCTTGGAAGGGTCCTCTCTCCCAGAGAAAATATAAAAAGGCTGAGAGAAAAAGGCTGGATTCCTCCAGTAAGGCAGATATATCCCATGATAATTGGAGGAATGTCCTTTGGAGCACTCTCTCCAACCATGTGGGAAGGTCTTCAAATGGGTGTTGCCTATCTTAATGAAGAGCTTTCAATGCCTGTTCGAATCAGTACAGGAGAAGGAGGGTGCCCTCCAAGGCTGCTAAGGTCCAGATTTTTAAAATATGTAATTTTGCAGATTGCTTCGGGTTATTTTGGCTGGGATGAAATTATTCATGCCATTCCACACATGAAAGAAGACCCCTGTGCCATTGAGATCAAATATGGCCAGGGAGCAAAACCCGGGGATGGCGGACTTTTAATGTGGCATAAAGTCAATAAACTTATTGCAGCCATCAGGGGTGTTCCCCAGGGAGTAAGCCTTCCAAGCCCGCCCACACATCAGACCCAGTATTCAATCGAAGAGTCTGTGGCAAAGATGATTTTGTCCATGTCCATGGCGTGGGGTTTCAGGGTTCCTGTCTATCCAAAAATATCTGCCTCTTCAACTTCCCTTGCAGTCTTAAACAATCTTACACGTAATGCCTATGCATCAGGGCTTGCAATTGACGGGGAAGATGGTGGAACAGGTGCTGCTTATGCTGTTTCCATGGACCACATGGGTCATCCCATTGCATCCTGTATCAGAGATAATTACCTGAACCTTGTAAAAATAGGAAAACAAAACGAGATTCCTATCTTTGCAGGTGGTGGTATTGGTAAAAATGGAAACCTTGCTGCCAATGCTGCTGCATTGATCATGCTCGGAGCCAGTGGTGTCCAGGTGGGAAAATATGTAATGCAGGCAGCAGCAGGTTGTGTGGGAACAGAAGAAGACAGATGCAATGTCTGTAATGTGGGCATTTGTCCCAAAGGAATAACTTCCCAGGACCCCAGGCTTTACAGAAGACTTGACCCTGAAGATGTAGCCCAGAGAATTGTGGATCTTTTTGTCTCCTTTGACATGGAACTTAAAAAAATAGTGGCTCCGCTGGGACGTTCAACATCCCTGCCAATCGGGATGTCTGATGCCCTTGGAATTGATGATTATGATGCGGCTCAGCGTCTGAGTATAAAATATGTTGTATAACAGACGTGACAAAATGCTAATTTTCCCAGCTTCTTCGTTGGTAAAAATTATCTATTCTGTCACAACCTGTCAAACCTGCCAGGAAAGGTATCAAAATGCTTAAAAAAAATAAAAATACATTTATTAAAATATCCGGCAAACAGGGAGAAAACAGGATTCCTTCGCGGGTGCTGGAAGAGATTGTTCATCAACATATTAAAGATGGCCATACAAAGCTTGAAATTGATGGGTTTGGACAGCATGGCATTGGTGGAAGGCTCTGGGATGCAGAGAACAACCATCACATAGATATAAAAATTACCGGTCAATCAGGTCAGCGTACCGGCTCGCTTGGTAATGCAAACACCAATATAGAAATCATGGGGCCTGCCTCCGATGATATTGGCTGGCTCAATGCAGGGGCCAATATTATTGTCCATGGCAATGCCTCCAATGGTGTAATGAACGGTGCTGCCCAGGGCAAAGTCTTTATTGGAGGCTCCATTGGTGCCAGGGGTATGACCATGACTAAAAGAAACCCAAGATTTGAACCTCCTGAATTATGGGTACTGGGAACAGCAGGAGATTATTTTGGAGAATTCATGGCAGGAGGCATTGCAGTTATCTGTGGCCATGATGCCCAATTCCCAGATGAAATGCTGGGCCACAGACCCCTTGTGGGAATGGTGGGAGGAAAAGTATTTGTTCACGGCAAGGTTAAGCAGTTTTCTCAAAAAGACGCAAAGCTTTCTTTAATATCAGATGATGAATGGAACTGGTTCATTGCCAGCCTGGAAGATTTCTTAAAAAAGATAAATAAAAAAGATCTCTTAAAATCATTTTCACAGCGTTCCCTTTGGCAGCTTATTGAATCAAAAACTCCCCAGGAAAAAACAATAGGTTCTGAAAAACCAGCCATGTCCTGGTTCAGAGAACAGGTCTGGGATCAAGAACTTGGCAGGGGTGGTCTAATCGGAGACCTGACTGAAATACAGAAAGGAACTATTCCTGTAATTACCAGGGGCGATTTAAGAAGATATGTGCCGGTCTGGGAACAGGAAATGTACAAGGCACCCTGTGAAGCAGCGTGTCCCACAGGCATTCCTGTTCAAAAAAGATGGAATATGGTGCGCCTTGACAATATTGATGAAGCCATAAGCATGGGTCTTGAATATACTCCTTTCCCTGCAACAGTTTGTGGATATCTCTGCCCAAGCCCCTGCATGGCATCATGCACAAGAAATACAAATCACATGGCGCCAATTGATATAAAACTTCTTGGAAAAGCCGGAGAAAATATTCAATTACCTGAGCCAAAACAAAAGAGTAACAAAAAAATTGCTGTTATTGGAACCGGCCCTGCCGGTCTTTCAGCTGCCTGGCATTTGACCTTAAAAGGTTATAGTGCTTCTTTATTTGATGCAGGAGACACCATTGGAGGAAAAATTTCTTCTATTATTCCTGACTCAAGAATTCCAAAAGAGACCCTTGAAGCGGAACTTGACAGAATTAAGCAATTAATTCCAGATATTAATCTAAACCAGACCATAGACAGCAAAAAGTTTTTACAAATCAGGAAAGACCATGATTTTACTATTATTGCAGCTGGAGCGAAAAAACCAAGATCTCTGCCCATTCCAGGTATTGAAAAAGCCATATTTGCCAATGACTTTCTTGAACAATCAAAAAAGAATAAAATTGATCCCGGCAAAAACATGGTCATAATCGGTGCTGGTAATGTGGGTTGTGATATTGCCACAGAAGCCCATCGCCTTGGTGCTGAAAACATCACCATGATTGATGTTCAAAGACCTGCTGCCTTTGGTAAAGAAAGAGAAGATGCCGAGAACATAGGGGCAAAATTTCAATGGCCATGCTTTACAAAAAAAATTACAGTTAAGGGCGTGGAACTGCAGAATGGTGAATTGTTAAAAGCAGATACAATTATAATTTCCATAGGAGATATTCCTGATCTTGATTTTCTTGATGAAAAAATAAAGGTTGAAAATGGATTTATCCATGTTGATGCATATCATCAAACTTCGAACAAAAATGTTTTTGCCATTGGCGATGTTGCAGGGCCAGGCCTTATCACAGATGCCATTGGAGCCGGGAAAAAAGCAGCCCAGAATATTGATTGTATTATTCAAGGCAAAAATCTTGCAGAAGACAAATCTTTGCCTCAAATAGATAAACAGAGGGTCAGCCTTGAATATTACAACCCTTTAAATATTGCTGATAATATTACAGATTGCGGTGCTGATTGTGCATCCTGCGGACAATGCAGAGATTGCGGTATCTGCGAGGCTATCTGCCCTGAAGGAGCCATTAAAAGAATTGAACTTGATGATAAGACATTTGCATATCAATCAGACCCGGATCTTTGTATTGGCTGCGGATTCTGTAAAGGAGCATGCCCCTGCGGAATATGGAATCTTGTTCCCAACACACCTATTTCATAACCCGGTCCAGGATGTTTACATGTAAGGGATTGGATGGAAAACCTTTAAACGATCTTATAGACAAGGCCTTGTCAGGCCGGTAACAAAAGGAAAACTATGAAGCACATGATTTTTATACTCTTGATTACTTTTGCTCTGTCATCTGCGACTGCTCATGCAGAGTTAAAAGCAGCCTTTATTGACAGTGAAATCATTCTTCAGCAGGCTCCCCAGGCCTTAAAAGCGATTGAAGACATGAAAAAAGAATTCGATGGACGTGAACAGCAATTGCGTGAGCTGGCGGCTAAGATTCAATCCGTAGAGGCAAATCTGCAAAAAGATGCGGCCGTCATGAGTACAGATCAAAAGAAAAAAATTGAAAATAAAATTATCGAAATGAAACGCAAAATCCGTTATGATGCCCAGTCATTGAAAGACGATGTTAATCTACGTCGTAAGCTGGCCATACAAAAAGTAAGAAAAGCGATTTCTAATGTTATCAAGGAATATGGCGAAAAAAATAGTTATGATTTGATCTTCACCGAAGGCGTTGCTTTTGCCGCAGATACGTTAAATATCACGCAGGACATCCTAAAGGAGTTGAACAAAAAATAATCAAACATGCCTTTAAGGTAATTTAACTTTTATTACCTGGGGCTGTATTTTGAGAATACAGTCTCTTTTTTTTTAGTATTCTTATGGGTACATAGATTACCAGTATCACCAGGGTCAAAATAAATAGAATGCCGGCAAAAGCGATCCAGGTGAGATAATTACCGCCTGCAAGCAACTTGTAGGGATTAAGGCTTGTATCCCTGGTCTGGCGTCCTTGAGCATGTCTGTACTTCTCAGGCAGCTCTGGTATGCCATCACCGTCCTTATCCTTAAAACTCTGAACATACCCCATAAGAGCTGTCCAGTCTTTTATCTCCTGAATACCCTCTTTGTCTTTGTCTCCATCAACCCTTACACTTGTAAACTCTTCTATGGGATTACCCTCCCTATCCTTGGGAACGATGGTCAGAATGCTGTTGGTAAAGCTGCCAATTACCTTCAGAAAGGTGGCGTTATAGATGTTGCTTACCACCTTGTACAGTCTATTATTGGCACCTGAATAATCCAGTGGTTGAAAATTTCCGTTTTCATCTTCAATTAAAATTTTAGTCACCCGGTCAAAAAACATCCGGTTGAAATTATAGTTAATCTTAATACCTGACAGCTGAAGAAAATAATCACTGTTTTTCATTGGATAAACAGTGGTCAATATCTCACAGGCTTTTTTCAATTCAGAAGCAGTGACATAAAAAGAAACCAGCGGATAACTCAAACTACCGTCCCATCCAACACCCAGGGGAACGACTCTGAATAAATCACTGACACTTACTAATCCTGTGCTTCCTTTTATAATATCATCGCGAATCACTCCATTGGACTGTAGGGAAACACTTACTCTGCTCATGGGGTCGTCATATTCTGCTTTGTCAACCGCCCATCTGATCGAATCTGTAAGCAGATTTCCAAGATTTGATTCATCTATTTTAAGATTCAGGTCAAAATCAGTTTTAACAAGCACTTGATCAAATTTTAAATTATATGGCTTAAGCACCTTCTGATTGACTAATTGCATGGCTGAATCGATCATTTCTGTAATTTCAACATCTCCTTTAATTGTATCATCTATTGATACAATTTTATAATTTTCAAGTTTGACGCCGTCTGGATTTACTATTACATCAAGCACACCAGCCTGTTTGCCATATGCCGAAGCCTGGACAATAATCGTATTATTCTGGACAATTGGTTCTGGAAGAGCAGTATGGGTATGCCCACTGATAATGATATCAATACCAGATACATTTTTAGCAAGCATGACATCCTCTGATTTTGACTCATCACTCATTAAACCGCTGTGTGAAAGACAAATGACCAAATCCACCTGCTCTTTCTCCCTTAACAGCTTAACCATTTTTTGTGCAGACTCAATCGGGTCACCAAATTTCACAGGGGATGCAAAGGGAGCTACACTTGCAGCATCTTTTCCCATCAGACCAAAAAAGCCTATCTTAAGCTCAGCTTTTTGCATGACAACATATGGTTTTACCACTCCCTGTTTAAACAGCTTTTCCAAGCGGTCATCTTTTTCATCATCTTGGTCAAAGATAGTATTGGATGCTACAATTTGAGGCATTTTTCCTTTTGCAGCTGCAGATTCAAGAATTCTGGCCAATCCTTCGGATTTCAGATCAAATTCATGATTGCCAAGTGTAGTCAAATCATATCCCATTTTTTCCATTATTTCCAACTCAAGCGCTTCCTCGCGGCTGACCATATGAAAAAGAGATCCCATTAAAAAATCGCCTGCATCTAAAACCAGAAAAGGATTGTTTCTTTTGGCTCTTGTAGACTTAATAAGCGTTGCAATCCTTGCCCAGCCGCCAATGGTTTTATCATTTCCTGTAATTAGCGGACTATAGTCACCATTTGGTGAAAAACCCAGAAAATGTGAATGAAGGTCGTTGGTGTGAAGTATTGTTAAGCGGTTTTCCGCCGAATATACCATGGAATTGACATTGATAATAAAAAAAACAAGGAATAGAAAAAAATATTTAGTTTTCATTTTTATCTCCATATTATTAATTGTGATCCTTTCTCCAAAAAATAGACTTTATCAAAAAAAATACCGTTTTTGTACTATTTTTAATCAATGGACTCTTTTATATTCATGTTAAAGCTAAATTTTAAATCTGTCATGCTTATTTTTTTAAAAATCTGTACCTGTTAATTCCTTTT
>CAZYDL010000004.1:0-32100 GCA_964646305.1 uncultured Desulfobacula sp.
GCTTTCATGACATCAAGATCTTCAGTCATAAGAATCAGATTAAATTCAGATTCTTTGGCAATCTTCTCAGCAGTTGCTGCAAAAGCATCAGCGCCTTTGCCTGCATCTTTGACCACAAGAAGCTCAGGCCTTAAATTAAGACCTACACGCTCAAACTGGAATGCATTATAAATTTTAAGTGATTTATCAAGTTCTGCTGCATCAATGTCTGAAGAGACAACAGCTGCCAGGACAGTGGGGTTGAAAAAAGTTTTTTCATGTCTGAAAAGAACTGTCTCTCCACCTGCTGTGGTTTTCCTGACACCTTTTCCCAGTGCAACAGGACGAATCGGAGGAGCAGATGCTTCAGCAAGCTGCTCTTTTGCTTCGTCTGAAACATATGGGCAGGCGTCAAGTTCTGCCTTCCCAGATGCAAGATTCATTGCAAAGGCAAGGCATGTAGGAACGCCGCACTCCTTGCAATTTGTTTTGGGAAGGAGTTTAAATATTTGTATACCGGTTAATGCCATTTTTTTCTCCTTAAGATTGTATATGAAACTTTATATTTTCCAAGTTTCTTTAAAGGCAGGGCAGATATATTCTGGTGAAATGCTGCCCCGCCTTTAGTATCTACGTTAATTATCTAATAATTGGGTCCATTTTAAGTGCAGGATGACCTTTTTCCTGGAGAAATGGAAGAATCTCCTCTTCACTCAGTCCCACAGTCTCGTCAGCTATCATGTCATAAAGATCTGGAACACCCATATCTTTGCCACGGGCTACAATACGTTCCTTGAGCTCTTCTTTCAGCTGTTTAGGCATCCAGACCATTCTCAAGAGACCACCATCACCAAGGATAAATTTACCCTGGGTAATATTGTGTTTGGAATGACCGACAAATCCTGGAGAACAGGCTCCGCCGCCCATAACACCGGCAAGAGTTGTAAACTTCATTCCACAAGGTGTTTCACCTGCATAATCACGTCCAACAGTCATAACACCGTTACACTCTGGCAGCATTGCAGCAATACACTCGCAGCAGCCACATGTTGTCATGGGATCAATAACCATGGAGTAGAAGTTGTAATGGGTTACAGCACCCCTTGATGCTTTGAATACAAAGTCGTTAACACCTTTCCACTGGCCAAGAACAGGATCTATACATTCACCTTTTTCAATTGGCTGGTTAGGCCCTGTTGGATTAATTTCAAAGGCTGCCTTGCAATCCATCCAGTTATAAGCACCGCAAAGACCTGTTCTTTCAGGACTTACTGAGCATACATGGCTTGGAGCAAAAGACTGGCACAGAGTACATGAATAATATGTTTCAACATCTTCATCAGTCATATTATCAACACGCGAGTCACGTGTCAGGTATTCTGCCCTTGCAGTCTTGGTCAATTTATCAACATCTGCTTTTTTAGTGAAAAGCGTGATCTGAACCTTGTCCACAATTTTGGTAAAATCCTGGTGAAATTTTGCATGGAGAACAGTACCAATGTCTTTAAGAGTAAAGCCTTTTGCAATGGCTGCTTTACTGATTCTGACCCATGAGATATCTCTCTGGCCAATATGCATGATACCCTGAATATAGTTGACAAGATGATGGATCTGTCTTTCCATGATGGGCTCAAAATCAGGTTGGAATTCACGACCTGCAATCTCAACAAAGATTCCAAGTGGGAATGTATCACCCTCTTTGATACCGTCAATATCCGGTCCTTTAACAATGACCTTGCCATCTTCAATATCACCCATTTCAGCTTGTTTAACAAGCTCAGTACATTGGGTTTTTCCGCCGCCGCACTGTGCATGAAGATCAGCTCCTCTGACTCTTTCACCCTCAAATGCAGGACCAAAAGAACAGGGGATTTCAATATCTGAAACCGCAACCTTAAGGCCACGAACTTCAACAGATCTCTGGCAGATTTCATCAAGGGCAACAGGTGCAACCACATGTTCATATGTACAGATACCAGTTGGAAGAATTTCAGGAATCGGTGTGTCTGCAAGTGTTGGAAAACCCCAGTTTACACAACCGGCTGCTGCAACACCCCATTCTGTTCCTACATCACCCAATGCATTAACAAAGGCAAAGATTCTCTCTTTGTTGTACATGAGCATTTTTCTGTAATCACCTGGTTGAACCCCGCCAAATGCCATGGCTGCTCTGTTGGCAAATCCAAGGGCAAATACAGCAGAAGAGATATCTGGACCAAATGGAACAATACGTGTGTTCCAGCCAATCTGCATTTCAGCTTCAAGGGCTTGCTCGATAAGTGTTTTGCCATTATGATTGGCAGCACAGAAAATATACAGAGATTTTTTCTGATAATCTTCCAGAATATTTTTTGCAATTTCAGCATTGGGCGCGGCCCCAACAATGGCTGCAAACCCGGGAGCTGAACCATCAACAAATTCAACACCACGTTTTCTCAAGATAGTATCATCGGCTGCACCTACCCAGATTTTACCGTTATCAATATCTGGATCTTCATGGGGGAAATAAAAATCCGGATCATTAAGATATCTTAATGCTTCTATGATTTCATAGGAAAAGATACCAGCCATCCCGGCATCAAGCAATGGCCCAAGGTACGGGAGCCAGTTTTTAAGTTTAATATGAGGTGGCAAAAGCCCCTTAGCAAATTCCATTGGTTTTTTAAGATCTTCCAGAGTTTCAACTTTCATTCCGGTCAAAGAATAGATAACCGGCAGAAAGTATGCTGTGTTTGGAAATCCTACTTTTGTACTTGCATCATAGGTTGCAAGTGCTTTATTTAGCTGACCTTCAGCTTCGGCGACTACTTTATATCCACCCTGAATGGCAGCAAATGCGATCAATTTTGACATATTTTCTTCCTCCTTCGTTGAGGATTTAATTAATTATTTTTAAAAAATATCATTATCCTTCAAGTGCCTGACGTGAAGCCATATCCATGAGAACTCTTTCTCTTGCCTTATCAATACCAAGTTCTTTTCTCTTTTTATCGATATGGTCTATCATGAGCCATGCATGTTTGATTGGATCAGGTTCTACATCCCATTTTCCGCCGTAAATGCCTTCAATCTCCTTGGAAATGTAGTCATGAAAGACAGGTGCGCCAGATGTTGGCAGGTAACCGCCAAATACAGTATAAACACCTGATGTAACAAAATAGTGACCAATTGAGATGGCTTTTTCACTCATCCATTCAGGTGCAGAACCTGCAACCGGCCAATCACAGATGTCCTGGCCTAGGCCGCCTGCTTTAACAACTTCTGTTGCAGCAAGAAGTATCCGTGAGTTATCCACACAGGAACCCAGGTGGAGAACCGGTGGAATACCCACTGTTTCACAGACTTCAGCAAGACCTGGTCCACAGTACACCTGAGCCGCCTCAGGAGTCAGAAGACCATGGATAGCAGCCGTAATACCGTCACATCCTGTGGTCAGGACAAGAACATCATTTTTAATAAGTTCTTTGATAACCTTGATATGGGTTTCATCCAGTCTTGATCTGGCATTGTTACATCCAACAACACCTGCAACACCACGGATTCTACCATTAATAATATTGTCGTTCAGTGTGTAGTAAGTGCCTCTAAAAGTCCCACCAAGGTGATATTGAATGGATTCAACACCAAATCCTGCAATCTGGGTGGCTTTATACTGGGGAATCATTACTTCTGAACCACGGTTCTGGAAGTTATCAACTGCCATTTTAACAATGCGTTTTGCATCGTCCATTGCATAGTGTTCGTCAAATTCAATGTGGATTACATTTTCCTGTTCCATTCTTGCAATGGGATGGGTTGTAATCAGATGGGTATGGAAACATTTGGCAACATTTGCAAGGTTCTGCATAACACACTGGATATCAACAACCATTGCATCACATGCACCTGTAATAATGGCAAGTTCCTGCTGGAGGAAGTTACCTGCAGTTGGGATGCCGTGTCTTTGAAGCATTTCATTAGCTGTACAGCAGATACCGCCAAGCTGAATACCTTTGGCACCTTTTTCCTTTGCATAGTCCAGCATTTCCTGGGACTGGGCAACGGCAACAATAACTTCTGACAGTACAGGTTCATGACCATGGACAATAATATTGACATGATCTTCTTTCATGATGCCAAGATCAGCTTCACTCTGAAGAGGGTAGGGAGTACCAAACAGAATATCCTGGAGATCTGTTGCCAGCATGGAACCGCCCCAGCCGTCTGCGATTGCACATCTTGTGGATTGTTTGATCAGGTTTTTATAATCCTGGTCAACACCCATGTGTGTACGATGCATGATCTCTACAATTTCCCTGTCAATGTTTCTTGGGAGAACACCGTTTTTCTTCCATTTTTCATAAAGAGGTTTAGGTGCACGTTTGAGATAAAGCAATTCACCTTCTGCTTTTCCCCACTCATTCATTGCAACTTCAGCAACTTCAAGGGCAATTTCATCTGTGTCCCTGTCTAAAGTTTCACCATCTTTTTCAATGGTGGTGGCAACATTAAGATGTCCAGCCACGGCAATAAGTTTTGGAATGTCTTTAATCTTATAATCAGCAGTCTCTTTTCTTGCAGCTGATAGAAATACTTCAGCCACTGATCTGCCGTGATCTGAATGGGCAGCAGCGCCTGCTGCAACCATTCTTGCAAAGTTTCTTGCTGCAATTGTATTTGCTGTGGCACCGCAAAGGCCTTTTCTTGTGTCTTCGCCTTCAATGCCGCCTTTTGGTAAGGGAAGCCTACATGGTCCCATTGAACAGTTTTTACAGCAAATTCCCTGGATACCGATTGCACAGGGTTTCATGTTCATTGCCCTGTCAAAAATAGTGTCTATCCCAAGTTTCTGTGCCTGGGCAATCATTTCCTGGGCTGAGCTTCCATATGCTGCATTTTTTGGATCAGCAAGTTTTAGTACTTTTACTTTTTTCGGTTCTGCCATTAGAGGTTCCTCCTCCTAATTTATATATAATATGGTTGCGCAATTAAATTAATTGCAGCAACCTTTCTAATCTTACCTGTTTCGTTTATGAGCAATGTCCAGAAGGTCAATAATTTTTTCAAGCATGTCTTTCTGAACTTTGGCTGCTGTCACCGGCACTTTTGTTTTTTTCTTACCTGTAGCAGGTGCTGCATGTTTTGCTTTTTCAGCAGCTCTTTTTTCTTTTAAGGCTTCTGCGTCTGCATCACGTTTTGCAGCAGCATCTTTAACAGCCTGTTTTTCTGCTTCAATCTTTGCCTTTGCATCAGCTTCTTCTTTTGCTTTAGCATTTGCTTCAGCTTTTGCTTTAGCTTCAATATCAGCTTTTGCCTTTGCTTGAGCATCAAGTTTAGCTTTTGCTTCAGTTTCTGCCTTTGCTTTTGCTTCAACTTCAGGATCAACAGCTGGAGCAGCAGGAGCAGCAGGAGCAGCTTCTTTCTTAGGAGCAGCTTTTGCAGCAGGAGCTTTTGCAGCAGGAGCTTTTTTAGCTGGAGCTGCTTTCTTTTTCTCTTCTTCAATGGTCAGGTCAACCTTTGGTGACAAGGCTGAAAAGTCTATTTCTACATCATCAAGCTGTTTTGCAATTGGAGCAACATCCATTGCAGAACCGCCAGCATAAAGAAGATCAATAAATGCCTTGGCAAGTTTTATGGATTCAGGGTGACGCATGATAAGAATACTGGAACCTGAAAGCAGGTACGATACTGCACCAACAGCTTCCATGAGAATGGGCCGTCTTTCTGGATCACCAAGCTCTGGAGCATCTTCTACACTCTGTTTTGCCTCTTTGCATTTCCACACTTCATTTCCAAGATTATTGATCATTGGATTTTGAAGTTTATCATCGCCCTGGGTCATTGCTGCCTGATTCAAACGTTCCATAACAGAGTAGGAATATTCAAGACCATAGCCAATACCACCTGTAGTAGGATCAGTAATAACATTACCAAGGTTTACTCCAAGGTTTTCAAGAAGAATGTTAACCTGTTTTGCAAGGTTGACATCAATGGGAGAAGATGAGATCAGAGTATGGCCATAACCCATGGCTGAAGCACCGATTCCCTTATGGTTTTTCTCTTCAACAGGTCCGAGAATCAGGTTTTCACCCTCACACTCTTCACTGATTTTTTTAAGAACTTCTTCATCCTTGGCTGGAACAGCACATCCCCATATAATCAGGGGAACATCAATTGCCTTTAAAACTTTTTTAACTGTTGCAGCGGCATCATCAGCACTTGCATCTTTGTCATTTGGATCAATGCTTTTGAGCTGCAGAACAATTGCCTGTGCATCATAATCATCCACACATTTTTTTGCCCATGCTGCTGCATCTGACAGAACACCCTTGAATGGTGCTGTGGCAGCTTCCGGCCAGTCCTCAGGTTCCATGTCCCATATTTCCATTGCAATAATGGGTTTATTGGGCATTTCTCCTTCAAACTGGTAAAAAGGATAACTTGTTTGACCTCCGACAGTAAGGGCGTTATCACCTTTTCCTATGGTGACTCCTTTGATGCTGCCGGCATAAGTTTCTTTGGTTATTTCAAATCCCACTTTTACCTCCTACGATTATTAAAGATAGTTATGAGTTGGGGGTTAAAATCAGACAGATTAGATATTACCAACAAAAGGTAAATACACAATGGAATAGTTAGTCCAAAAATATTGAATATTAAATTGAAGTGCTCTTCCATATTTCCCTGTCTTAAATATATACAATAAATCATTTTTAACAACACTTTGATTTATAATTTGTGGGCTTTTTTGTCAATAGATGAGTGAATTTTGTGGGTTTGGATTCTGAACCTCAAGACCCTTATAGGGCAAGGGTTTTTCATGGTTTCTTACAAAGTGGTATCTTAATGAATGAAATTTAATTAATAAATTCCAATTCTTGCGGCGAAAAAAGTTGATTTTTTATTTTTTATTTAATAGGTAAGTATTGCGGTTCAAATTTTTATGACCAGAAAATATAATCTGGTCTTATCATTATTTTGATTTTATCATTGATTTTTAAACGGCTCTGTATTTGAGTCCAAACTAATAAAGGAGTATATCATGGCATTAGATCCAACCAAACATTTAGACTGGGAAATTGCAGAAGATGCAGAAAAGACAATGCTTACAATCTATGAAATAGGTGAAAAACTGGGGCTTACAAAAGAAGAGCTTCTCCCCCAGGGGCACTATATTGCTAAAATAGATTTTATTGCAGTAATGAAACGTCTTAAAGATAAACCAGACGGGAAATATGTTGATGTAACAGCAATTTCTCCAACACCTCTCGGAGAAGGTAAATCAACATGTGCAATGGGACTTGTTCAGGGTCTCGCCAAAATTGGGAAAAATGTCTGTGCAGCCATTCGTCAGCCTTCAGGCGGACCAACTATGAATATCAAGGGTTCTGCCGCAGGCGGCGGACTTGCACAATGTATCCCTTTGACACCTTTTTCTCTTGGCTTCACTGGTGATATCAATGCAATCATGAATGCACACAACCTTGCAATGGTTGCTTTAACTTCACGTCTACAGCATGAAAGAAATTATACAGACGAACAGCTTGAAAGACTGTCTGGCATGAAAAGAATTGATATTGATCCTACCAAAGTAGAGATGGGATGGATCATGGATTTCTGCTGCCAGGCCCTGAGAAACATCATTATCGGTATTGATGGTGTAAACGGCAAGGCTGATGGTTTCATGATGAAATCAAAATTCGGTATCGCTGTATCTTCAGAAGTTATGGCAATTCTTTCCATTGCTGCAGATCTTAAAGATATGCGTGAAAGAATGGGTAAAATAGTTGTTGCCTATACTAAAAAAGGTAAACCTGTTACAACTGAAGATCTCCAGGTTGCAGGTGCCATGACAGCATGGATGGTGGATGCGTTGAATCCATCTTTAATGCAAACTCTTGAAGGACAGCCTGTAATCGTTCATGCGGGTCCTTTTGCTAATATTGCCATTGGTCAAAGCTCTGTTATTGCGGATAAAATTGGTCTGAAACTTGGTGACTACCATGTTACAGAATCAGGCTTTGGCGCAGACATCGGATTTGAAAAATTCTGGAACCTTAAATGCCGTTATTCCGGCCTAAAACCAGATTGCGCTGTTGTTGTTGCAACTATCCGCGCTCTTAAATGCCATGGTGGTGCTCCTGTTCCTGTACCTGGCAAACCAATGCCTGAAGAGTATAATTCAGAAAATGTTGAATGGGTTGCAGCGGGTTGTGGCAACCTTATCCATCATATTAGAAACGTCAGAAAAGCAGGTATTTCACCTGTTGTCTGCATCAATGCATTTTTTACAGATACAGATGCTGAGATTGAAAAAGTTCGTGAGCTTTGTGTAGCAGAGGGTGCAAAAGTTGCCCTTTCCAGACATTGGGAACATGGCGGAGACGGTGCCATTGAATTTGCAGAAGCTGTTGTTGCAGCGTGTGAAGAGCCTACAGAATTTAAATTCCTCTATGAACTTGACATTCCTGTTAAAGAGAGAATTGAAATGGTTGCAAAAGAAGTTTATGGTGCTGACGGTGTTGATTATTCTGCTGAAGCTGAAGTTGCCCTTGCCAGAATCCAGGCTGATCCTGAGTTAGCAGGAATGGGTCTTTGCATGGTTAAAACCCATCTATCCCTGTCTGACAATCCTGCACTTAAAGGCGTTCCAACAGGTTGGAGACTCAATATCAGAGAAGTCCTCACTTACGGTGGTGCAGGCTTTATCGTTCCTGTTGCAGGAGCTATCAGCCTCATGCCGGGTACTGGATCAAATCCAGCTTTTAAGAGAGTTGATGTTGATGTTGAAACCGGTAAAGTTCAAGGTGTATTCTAAGACAATAGACATAAATTAGTGATGAGGGATGAGTAGTGAGTGATAAGAAAAGCTTGAGTTTGCGGTTATTTCCTCAAATCTCACAACTCAAACCTCAATACTATTATATATAAACGGAGGTTTATAAAATGACTGCAAAAATTATAAGCGGTACTGAAATAAGAAAAGATATCCTTGCCGAAATCAAGGTCGAAGTTGATCAGATGAAGGAAAAACATGGCAAGGTACCAGGACTTGTAACCATCCTTGTGGGATCAAGCCCTGCTTCCATATCCTATGTTACTTTAAAGGTTAAGACTGCGATTAGTCTCGGGTTCCATGAAATCCAGGATGATCAGCCTGAAGATCTTCCAGAAGCAGATCTTCTTGCCCTTATTGATAAGTATAATAATGATCCAGATATCCATGGTATCCTGGTTCAACTGCCTTTACCCAAACATATAGATGACAAAAAAGTCTTGACTGCCATTAACCCTGACAAAGATGTTGATGCATTCCATCCTGTGAATGTGGGTCGTCTTATGATCGGTGGTGATGAAGCAAGATTTCTGCCCTGTACTCCAGCAGGTATCCAGGAGATGATCATAAGATCCGGCACTGAAACTTCAGGTGCTGAAGTTGTTGTTGTGGGAAGATCCAATATTGTTGGAAAACCCATTGCCATAATGATGGCTCAAAAAGGTGTTGGTGCAAATTCAACTGTTACAATAGTTCATACCCGCACCAAAGATCTTGCAGCACACTGCAAACGTGCTGATATCCTAATTGTTGCAGCAGGTGTTCCTGACCTTGTAAAACCAGAATGGATCAAACCCGGATCAACTGTTATTGATGTTGGTGTAAACAGGGTTGGCATGAATGAAAAGACAGGCAAAGCAATCTTAAAAGGCGATGTTGATTTTGAAAAAGCCAAAGAGATTGCCGGCGCAATTACACCTGTTCCAGGTGGTGTAGGTCCCATGACCATAGCCATGCTCATGAAAAATACTTTAAAATCAGCCCAACTAAGTCTGTAATATAGTTGAGTCTTTAAAATTAATTCTTAATTTTGAGTTTTTAATTTAAGAAATTAAAGAGTGATAATTAAAAGCCTGGGTCAGAAATTTTTGATCCGGGCTTTTTTATTTTTTGATAGTAGGAGTCAGCATTATAAATTGCTGCAAGGGGGTTATGCCCTGTAACACGATCCTTTACAGCAAGTACGGTAGTAGGAATTTTACTGTGCTGAAAAAACAGTGCATCATGCCCGACGCAGAGCCCTAATAATACATTAAGATCAACTTTTGCTTCATTTAAAGCCTCTGCCTGGAAAATCGGGTTGCACATTGATTCATCAGTGCCCCGGAAAATTTTATCCTTATCTTCAATCCCTAAAAGATCTTTTGATGTCCTTCCGGCTTTACAGCAGACTGATACTACTTTAAATCCATTTGCCTTGAATATTGCTTCAACGGTTTTAACTTCACCATATAGACCTATACAGAAAGCAAGACCAATGCGGCTATATCCCATTTTGTGGGCAAACTCACATATTTCAACGATTCTTGTCTTGGAAGGCTGCATAATATACGGGGTTTCGTGCCTGTTGCTGTAACAGTCAGCCTCCTGTATGGAAGCCTGCCTGGCTAATTTGAAAGTATCCTTATCCTGATATTTTAAATTAGCTTTTTTAAGTATTTCTTTGCTTATCAATGTTGGACAGCCTTTGCTGCCTTTGCCTTTTTTTGACAAACAGATTCTGTCTTTTACCTCATTCTCACATGAGGCACACAAAGGTTCTTTTTTCTTATCCATGTTGTTTCTCCATTGCAAAAATAGAATCCCCTTAAATAATTAATATAATAGTTTTTATACTATTTTAAATTGAATTGGAATATTAAATATTTTATTTTGAACATTCCATGCACCTATAATATGGAAAAAATTATTGACATTTTTCCATGTATGGTTGCATGATAATAATACCTTCACTTACAATGGTTTTTAGTTTATGGATAAATAAAATATCATGGTCAGGACACCTTCAATAGCAATATTAGGAACCTTTGATACAAAGGGAGAAGAACATCTTTTTCTTAAAAATTGTATAGAAAAAAGAGGTGTCAGCACACTGACAATTAATATTGGAACTAAAAAACCGCCCCAATGTGCTGTGGATTTTGATCTTTTTAAAATAATAAAAACCAAGAATCTTATCCAGGAAGATCAGGATCGGGACCAGATCATTAAAACCATGCTGGGAGAAGCAAAAAGATTTGTCAGGCAATTGTATGACAGGGGTGAAATATCTGGCATAATTTCAGCAGGCGGTGGGTCCGGCACTTACCTTTGCACCGGGATTATGCGTGTATTGCCGCTTGGTATCCCCAAGATCATGCTCTCCACTGTTGCCTCAAGAGATATGACACATATAGTTGGAACTAAAGATATCACCATGATGCATAGTGTTGTGGATATCCTGGGTATCAACATAGTTTTGGGAAAAATGCTGGATAAAGCTGCCGCTGCCGTATGTGCCATGATAAAAAGTGATTGGGAGCCGGAAAAAAACTGCAAACGTATTGCCCTCTCTTTTTTTGGATTTATTACCAAGGCTGCAGAACAAATTAAAGATATACTGGAAAATAGAGGATATGAAGTTGTTACCTTCCATGCAAATGGAACAGGCGGCACTGCAATGGAAGAGTTGGCCTCGGAGGGTTTTTTTACAGGTATTCTTGATCTTGCCACCCACGAACTTGCAGATCAGCTAATGAATGGCTATTGTGGCGGGATTGGCCCCCATAGATTTACAGCCATAAAAGATACTTTTTTACCAAGGCTTGTTATTCCCGGAGGATTAGACTGTGCTGTGCTGGAGTTTGACCGTTACACTGTCCCGGAACAATATAAAGATCGAAAAATATTTTTTTATGATTTTCGCTCTGCCATTCGGCTGAGCAAAAAAGAGACAATAATTATAGCCCGGCAATTGTCAAAAAAATTAAATTCCAAGAAAGATAATACAATAAAAGTATTAATCCCTTTAAAAGGATGGTCTGTGGCTGATAAGATTGATGCTCCTCTATATGACCCGGATATAAATAATGTTTTCATTAAGGAATTTAAAAAAAAAATATTGCCGGACATCATGGTCAAAGAGGAGAATTTCCACATAAATGATCTGGCTTTTGCAAAATTAGCAGCAGATCTGATGGATCAAATGATTATATCAACGCAGGAACACTAAATAATATGTGATTAATGCAGGAGTAATATAATAAGGAGGCATGATGGCAGAAGAAATGGATGTCGGGTGTGCCCGGCCAACCGGAGGACCTGTAGGGGAATCAATAGAAAAAAACAGCAATGAAGAGACAAAATCAGTCAAGGAGGGAACTCAAATGATACATGTGGGAGAAAAAGTACCAGATTTTGTGGCACCGGGATATCAAAATGGAAAATTTATAAACGTAAAATTATCCGACTACTTAGGCAAATGGGTTGTACTCTGTTTTTATCCAGGTGATTTTACATTTGTCTGAGCTACCGAGCTTTCAGCGGTCGCTGAAAAATACAAAGAGTTCCAGAAACTCGGTGTGGAGATACTGGCCATGAGTATCGACAGTATGTTTGTTCATAAAATGTGGGATGACCATGAGCTTGGTAAAATGGTTGATGGCGGCATTCCTTTTCCCATGCTGTCCGATGCCGGAGGGAAAGTGGGAAAACTATTTGGCATATTTAATGAAGCTGCAGGTGTGGAAAACAGAGGTCGATTTATTATTGATCCCGATGGCGTGATCCAGGGTTATGAAGTATTAACACCGCCCGTAGGCCGCAATGTTCAAGAAACTATCCGCCAGGTACAGGCTTTTCAATTGATCAGAGAAACCAAAGGTGCCCAGGCTACACCATCGGGCTGGCAGCCAGGAAAAGTAACACTTAAACCCGGGCCTGATTTAGTAGGAAAAGTATGGAAAGAGTGGAAAACTGACATGGCATTTGACTAATCAGCGACGGGGAAGGTTATCTTCCCCGAACAGATCAAATAAAATCCCATGGCAAATATTCAGAGAATAAGTTTTTAGTGTTTGTGGAAATTTTTAATGTATGATACCAAAAAGGCTGGCAATTTTAAAAAAATAAATTTTATATGTAATGAAAAATATAATTAATAAAAGAACCTATTTGAAAATGAGGGAGTAAAAAGCATGGGACTTAAGGAAGAACTGGAAGAAAAAGCTGAGGAGTGTGATGCGCCAGAAGAGTATATTGGTGTTGCAAAAGAGATTATAGAAGGCCTTTCTGATAATGAATTTGCAGCTGAAGTCCTTGAAGAGGGTGCTGACTGGGCAGAAACCTTTGAAGACTCCATTACATATGCCAAAGCATACATGGAATTGCTCAAGGACTCAGATGCTGCAATTGCACAATTAAATAACGGGAAAAATCTTTGTGGCACTGTTGATGACTTTTTAGCCCTTGCTGCTGGAGCAAACGAACTTGACCTTGGTGATCTGGCAAAAGAAATTCTGGGAGCTGCCACTGCAAAATGTACAAAAGTTTCAGACTTTCTTGACTTGAGCAGCAGTATTTCTAAAAACCTCAAAGATGAAGAGCTTGCCAAGGAAATTGTGGACCAAGCCTTTGCAAAATGTTCAAAAGCCGCGGATTTTGTAGTCTTTGCCAAAGCAGTGATTGACTCATTTAATGATAGGGAAAAAGCTCTTGAAGTATATGAAAAAGCCGTGGAAAAATGTTCAAAAGCTGATGATTTTGATGTTCTTGCACAAGGTGCTGCAAAGGATCTTGATGATAAGGATCTTGCACGTAAAATTTATGAGAAAGCTGCAGATTCCATTGAATCAGGAGATGAACTGCTTAAATTTGCCGTCACTGTGAAAGAGAAATTAGATGATAAGGATTTTACACTCTTAATTTATAAAAAAGCAGAGTCTGTTTACACCAAGTTTGCCGATTATCTTAAACTTGCCAAAGCTGGATTTGAAAACACCGCAGATGCAAAATTTGCATCTGCAGTATATCAAAAGGCTGCTGCCACAAATCCAGATTGTACTCAGCTTGTGGATCTTGCCAAAGCTCTTGCAGATGATCTTAAAGATCTTGAAGCAGCTATTGCTGTTCTCAAGCAGGCAGAGGCAGCAGTAAAAAGCAATGCAGATTTTATTAATACAGCCAAGGCAATTCAGGAGATTTGCAAAGATGATAAAGAGTGGGTCACATCCATTACATTTCAATTGGAAAAGCGTGAAGAATTCAAAGATCTATATGCAGAGTTTATTGTAAGAGAATCTGAATGCACCACAAGCTTTCCCATGCGAATACTTGCAGGCGATGTTGTAGAAAAAACCGGTGATACCTATTATGGGGCAAAATTGTATAAACTGGCACAATCATTAACAATTAATTTTAATGACTTTATTAAACTTGCCATAAATATCCACTCTGACCTTAAAGATAAAACCTGGGTGAAATCCATATATACAGATCTTTTGGAGAAATGCTCCACTTTGAGTTATTATGATGAGCTGACATCTGCCATTGCTCAAACCTTGGAAGATGATAAATGGATAAAAGAAATTTATTTGAATATTGAGAAAAACAGCAAGACAAATTCAGACCTTGTAAAACTTGCATCCATTGCCGTTGAAAAACTCAATGATAATAAGTGGGCATCTGATCTTTTAAACAAAGCCAGGGAAAACTGCAAAGATCTGTATGATTATTGTTTTGCTGCCAAAGCAGCAATAACTCTGATAGATGATGGGCAGATGACAAATGAGTTATATGAATCTGCAAAGGATCTTTGCCATACTCAAAAGGATTATTGGTATCTACTTGACCAGGTAAAACAAAACGACCCAGCGTCTTTGCTTTTATCCACTATTCTTGATTCAGGCCTGGAAAAATTAAATTCATTTGAGGATTTATTGTTTTTTGCTGAAACATCATTGTCGTTTCTTGATGATTCAGATAAAGCTGCAAGGATTTATGCAATGGCAGAACAAAAAGCACAATCCAATGGGCTGCTGTCAATGCTTGGTACAAGTCTTAAAAACAGGATGAATGATTCCAAATGGTCATCCATGGTTTTGAGTAAAATTGCTTGATATTTGTCTTTGCAAACATTTATACAAAGAGAAATTCTATTAAATTCCAGAGAATTTAAAGGGTTCTGGAAAGAGAAAGGACCCTTTAAATTTGCCTTGACCAGTATGGACTTTCCCCCTGTTTTGCTGGAACCTGAAGAGTGGATTTTTTCAAATGATAAAATCCTGCTTTTAAAGGAATTAATGCAGTTTGAACAAAAAAAAATGAAAGTTGTTCAAGCTGCATTTAATCCTGAAAACTCAAAAATTTTAAGACCTGATAATTTAATTGCCTGGAAAATAAATAATTTCCCTGAAGAGTGGAATGCATTGGTCTGTGATTTTTTTGTGCCTGAAGGGCATTTGACTTTGGCTGTCATGGATAAGGTCAGTAGTAAGAAAAAAAAGGTTGATGCCAATACTATTGAAGCCGCTTTTTTTCACTGTCTGGAAAATTCAATTGAGCAAATCGGATATCTGCTGTTTAAACCAGAAACGGGATCAAAATATGCAGGTATTAAAAAATTTCTTTTAGATTGGGAACACGATGACAGGGAAGCAGGAGTGCTGTAATACTTAAATTTTATTTTTTATTATCAGATTAACCACCATCTCTTTGTAGCTGATGCCGGCTTTTTTAAACCCCTTTGTTCCATATTTCATATTGGCTTCCAGAACATAAAATTTTTGTTTATGCTCAATTATATCAATGCCCACATCATCCCATCCACATCTTGATGCTGTATTGAGTGCAAGGTCAAGTGCTTCTTGTGGCAGGGGCCTAAAACTGATTGTTCCGCCCTGGGAAATATTGGTTCTAAAATTATCTAAAGCTGCAATGCGAAAATAGGCAAGTCTGATTTTTTTACCAATGATTATAATTCGCATATCCTGGTCAATGGGAAAATATTCCTGGATATAGGCAGGGTATTTGCTGTTTAAATAGCATACAAGATCTTCATTATTCTCAATAAGATAGACATCATTACCCTTAGATGAGCCCCTTGGTTTTTTTGCGATAAAGGGAAAATCAAAAAAATTCAGGATATCAAGTTTTTGTTTTTTACCATAAAATACCCTTGTATCTGGATGGGGAATACCAAGCAGGTGAAAAATTGCAGTCTGTTTTATTTTGTCCTGGGCAAATTTGTATGTATGAAAATTTGGAAAGGTCTCTTTTCCCATGGCATTGAAAAGATCTGCATAAAAAGCAGTGGGGTAGTAGATTTTTCT
Source organism: uncultured Desulfobacula sp. (assembly GCA_964646305.1). GTDB lineage: Bacteria > Desulfobacterota > Desulfobacteria > Desulfobacterales > Desulfobacteraceae > Desulfobacula. The sequence goes on from CAZYDL010000004.1 coordinate 16,102, forward strand.
TGCATTTAATATTAATTTTTTTTCCTGTCTGGAATAATTCTGGAAATTGGGTTTAAATCCAAGGGTTAAAATTTCTGAATATTGTTTTAGTTTTGCACCTAAGGCAATAGGTTTGTTGTTCAATTGTGATCCTTAATTATTTAACCTCTCCTGTGATTTAACCCATGATTTAATTTGGGCTGGTTTTGCCGGGAATTCATATATTCCATTTACTCCAGAATTATCTGACATCTCCTGTAGCTGTGTTTTATTTAAATTTTTTTGCAGTGTAGATAAAATAATTGGTACATCCTCCTTGGAATACATCTGTCTTGTTTCCCTTGCAAACTCTAACCCTGTCATATTATTTAAAATAAGATCACAGATAATGGCATCTGGCTTTTGGGAGACAATGGCTTCAAAGGCATCCTGGGAACGCTGAAAACAAAAGTTTGAAAATCCGCATGAATAAATGAGTTTGCTGTATGTATCCAAAATCACATCTGAAGAACTTATCACAATAAATTGAGTCTTTACCTGCCCTGTTTTTGATTTTCTCAGATCCATGTATTTTTTCACAGTGGATTTAAGCTTTCTTTGTTCAAGAATTTCTATGAATGTATCAAGCACCTGCAATGAAACTGTTTTTGCAAGATAGTTGGAAGCCATATATGCAAAAGTATCGGAAATCATAAGAAATTTAATAATATTTTTTGCCCTTGCATCAAGAATACTATGGGCAAGTAATTCTCCTTTTTTTGTGCCGGATTCAATTTTATTTTTAATTTCAGAGCCAACAAAATCAGACAGATTTTTATCAAGGGTTTTAATGGCTGCCATGCGCACAAACATGGCTGATTCAGAAAGTCCATGAACCACGGATGCTGCCGATTTAAGTTCTGGAAAAGCTCCAAGTGAACTGTATGCTGCAAATTTGATTGTATTGTCAATATTTTTCAAATTAATAATATCAAAAAGACCATTTATTGCCTCTGCAGGGATGGTCCTGGCAATCAGGCGCAGGATATTAATTGTTAGATCATGATTGTTGTTAAGATCTAAGGTTTTAAGGTGTTTTAACAGGGATAGACAGGCTTTTGGGCCTTGTTCAGAAAAATAGGCAAGTGCTTGAAATCGTTTTTCAATATCCCTTGATACAAGTTGATTAATATCAATCAGAGATCCATTTGCGCCGGCATCACTGGTCAATTGATCATTTGGAATCACATTTTTTAAATTTTTATCTCTAAGAACCTCTATGGCATCAAGAATATTCTGGTCGCGTTTTGAAGTTTTTGATGCCTTTACAAGTTTTTCACAGGCTTTTGATGTGCCTATTCGCTCAAGGGCTTTGACAGCTTCTGTCTTTAAATCAATATCATCATAAAATATAAATTCTGCAATATTATCAACCATTTTTTCGATTTTGAGTTTTCCTGCTGTTCTGATGATTTTATTTAAAAGCCGGGTGTTTGTCTCCTTGAGTAGAATATGTTTTAGCAGGGGAGTAATATGCATTATGGTCTGTGTATCAGTTTTATCAAGAAGGATCATGACAAAATTCGAGTTAAGGTGGGCTCGATCAGTAATAAGCTGGATTAAACGATCATGGATTTGGGGGTCGTGCTGGTTTTTATCCGTTAAAAAGGATAAAAGCTCAAATGCTGTTTCATCGGGTGCAAGGGCAAGTATTTGAAGGATCTCAAGTTTTTCATGGTCATATCGTGAAGCAATTTGTTTTAAAGCTGTTTTTGCCTTTTTAATATTTTCTGTTTTAATATCTTTTTTAAGGTCCTGGATATAATCAGCCATAAAATTTTTCTCCTGGTCTTATTCTTGATATCCGTCTGGATTATTTTTTTGCCACTTCCATGTGTCCTTGCACATATCATCAAGTGTCTTATCAGCCTGCCAGCCCAGCTCTTTTTTTGCCTTTAAAGGATCGGCAAAACAAGCTGCGATATCTCCTGGTCTTCTGTCAACAATCTTGTAAGCTATTTTTTTACCACTTGCCTTTTCAAAACCTTTAATCATTTCAATCACTGAATATCCCTGACCCGTTCCAAGGTTATAAATTACCACACCTGGGTTTGTAAAAAGTTTTGGAAGTGTTTTAATGTGACCAAGAGCAAGATCTTTTACATGGATAAAATCCCTTACACCAGTTCCATCCAGAGTGTCATAATCATTGCCAAACACATTAACTTTTTCTAAAATACCCACGGCCACTTTTGAAATATATGGGACAAGGTTGTTTGGAATACCTGCAGGGTCTTCTCCTATCTGCCCGCTTTCATGGGCTCCAACAGGATTAAAATATCTTAAAAGAGCAATATTCCACCTCTTGTCAGACACATAAAGATCCTGGAGGATTTCTTCTATCATAAGTTTTGTTCTTCCATAGGGATTTGTGGCAGACAAAGGAAAATTCTCTTTTATGGGAAGGGAAGCTGGATCACCGTACACAGTAGCTGAAGAAGAAAATACAATATTTTTTACACTGAAATCATCCATGACTTCAAAAAGGTTTAGTGTGCCTGTAATATTGTTATGAAAATATTTTAAAGGGATATCAACAGATTCCCCCACTGCTTTTAAACCGGCAAAATGAATAACAGCATCTATTTTATGTTTTGAAAAAATATCATGGATATCCTGTTTGTTTAAAAGATCAGCTTTGTAAAAATCAAGGGATTTGCCTGTAATATTTTTAACTCGGTTTAACGCCTCTTCACTGCTGTTGGAAAGATTATCAAGCACAACTACATCATAGTTTTCATTTAAAAGTTCAACACAGGTGTGGCTGCCAATATATCCAGCTCCGCCGGTAACAAGTATTTTCATAATACTCCTCAAAGATTTTTTATTTTTTAAGATTTAATGTGCTGCTGATTTAATCAAACAAATCAAGAAATACAATACATTTTTTATAATCTTTTGTACAGTTTGTTGAAAATTTTAACAAAATGGTGTATTTTTTATTAAATCCTTACATTGACATATTTAATGTGCGTGATTAGATTAAAATTTCAAGCAGGAAATTAAAATGCTTATATGATAAAATAAATAATAGGAGACTTTTAAAATGATTGAATTAACAGATCCAGCTAAAGAACAGATTGATGGATATTTTCAGGGAAAAGAACCTACCCCTGTTAGAATTTTTCTAAATTCAGGCGGCTGAGGCGGACCTTCTTTGGCCATGGCTCTGGATGAGCCAAAAGATACAGATGATACCTTTGAAGTTAAAGGCCTGACATTTGTTGTCGATAAAACTTTTATGGAAAATGCCAAAACCATTAAAATTGATTTTACTGGAATGGGTTTTCATCTTGACTCCAATATTGACCTTGGTGGAGACTCAGGATGCTCAAGCTGTAGTTCAGGAACTTGCTGATGCTGACAGCTTAAAATTAATATGAAAGACTGATCTTAACTGGTAACTCTTTCATATTATAGAGTGGACACTTGTTATTATAATCTGTCCTCTACGGTTCTTTCAAATTAAAAAGGTGCTCAATTTTAAATGAGCACCTTTTTTTATATGAAGGTCTTAATAAACTTTATACAGGGCTTTCATGCTTGGTTGTGGAAGGGCTAAAAACCAAACCAGCCCGTGGCAGTTATATGTGTTAATCAAATTTGTCAGGATTACATCATGAAAAGAGTTGCTGATTTTTTTATTTTGTTTTTCATTGCTGCTTTTTTATTCAGCTTTGCTGCAGCCTGTAAAGAGAAAAAAATAAGCCCGGATGAACTGGTTGTTGGTAATTGGATACAATCAAAAAATAATGCTTATATCCTTTGGGTGACCAATCCAAAAGGTGAATGGCAATCCTCTGTTAAAATCCCCGATGTAACAGGCAAAATTGTTAAATCAAGGGGTAATGCCAAAGGAACATGGCATATTGATGATGGGCAGATAATTGTCACGGTTATGGAATCCGATGTTGAAAATGTGTGGGAAAAAAATGCCACAAGTTTTTTTGATATTATTGAACTGACAGAAACCACAATGCGGTTAAAAGAAAATACAGGGCATATTGTTGTGTGGAGCAAGACCAACACACAAAAAGCCTCAACACCTGAAAGTTTAAATAATTTTATAGCCTTGGGGCCTGTTGCTGTTAATTTAAATAAAAACAGATCACATGATAAAAATCGTTATTTGTGTTTAAATATGAATCTTGTTCTCCAGGAAATAATGCCGGACCAGGAGACACCTGTGATTCATCCCAAGGCCCGTGAAGCCATGATCATTTTTTTAAGTTCTCTTGTGTTTGATGATGTTAAGGATTTTAAAAGCATCAAAAAACAGAACAAGAAAATTGTTGCTGTTTTAAATCCATATATGGACGGTTCCATTAAAGAGATTAAAATTGAGCATGTAATCGTAAGCACTGATATTGATCAGGTTGAAGAATTTATGATTGAGCATACACTTGTTGACGAAACTCCTGCCCAAGAGGGTGAAGAAACAGAAGAGTCAAAATAAAATCCTTGTGTAACTGATGTGCGCCCCTTCATCTGCACTGATGATCAGCCGGGTATTTCTATCAATTTTTTACAATATCGCTGATCTGTTCCAGATCATTATTTCCTGCCATTACACATTCCATAGAATAATTTAAAATAGAGAATTGTTGTTTTTTTATTGTATTGATCCGTAAATTGTTTGACTCTCTATTTTAAGATTGCTATATTTAACAAACGCATATTCATGGATTGGATGCACTCTTCTCATATTGATCTGGTTTGATTCTGAATTGTAATCGGTTTTGATCTAAATGCTGACTCTGATATTGGCAGATATATTAATCGTTCTTTCATATAATTTTTCAATGGCAGCATAAGCCTCCTTGCTGCCCATGGGAGGGTAAAATGGCCGCAAAATCAAATCTAAAGTCGCTGACACACCATCTTGATGAAGTTAAAAAAGGGAAACGGATATTTGAAGATGCCTTTAAGGGAGTCTCCAGGATGATCCTTGATGCTGGAATTCAAAAAATTACAGTAAAAGGCAGAACAACCTATCAATTTGATATCTTTAGCCAAGGCAAAAAACATCTTGTTGGAATGTACGATGAAATCAACAGCTTTGTCTCATTTGTAAAAGATGCTTCTGAAGGAGGTTCCTCAAGGGAAATGGCTTTTGTCCTTGTGGGAGAACCAGGCAATGGCAAGACTTTTTTTGTGGACTACCTCTGTGAACGCTACAGAGAGTTTTTAACTATTCCTGAAAACAGAAAATATACATTCAGGTTTATTAATCTTGATAAACTCGGAGGGTATGGAAAGATAAGTTTTATTGAATCCCAGACCTATGAAGATCCCATGGTTCTGGCCATGAGCCTGTGTGAGACCAAGGAAAAATCAAGAGAATACTTTGCAAAAAAAAGTAAATATACCACAAAGCAAATAGAAACTTTATATGATCAATATCGTCCTCTTGGTGCCTGTTCTGCCTATATCCTCAATCAGGTTCGGGAGTATACAGATAATAATATCGCAAAAATGCTTTCATTTTTTGAAGTTATAGAAGTCCCCATGATTGAAAGTCTTGGCACCATAACAGGTAAATATCCTGCCAAAGATAAAATAACATCGTCTGCAGTAGATCTCATGGGCGAAGAGTCCATACAAAGGCTTTTGCATATTTCTGATTCCAATAACCCCTACAGATTTGATTTAAGAAGAGGGGCCCTTGCAAGGGTTGCAGGAGGAGGCATCCATTTCAGTGATGAGATTTATAAAAATAAAAAAGATCTTGTTCAGGTTTACCTTGGAGTTATCCAGAATCGTATGATCGAGCTCGATGGATTTAGATGGCCCATTGATACCTTAATAATAGCAACCAGTAACAATTCTGAATTTGATACCTTTCTTTCTGAAAGAGAAGAAGCTCCAATTATTGACAGGTGCAGGATTTGCTATGTTGCACACAATACAGATTATAAAATTCAGAAAACATTAACTGAATATGCCATTGGAACAGATACTAAAAGAACTCTTGATGCAAAGATATTGCACCAGGATCCTAATTTGAATTATGCAGCTTCTGTGGGTGTAGTTCTTACAAGGCTGCCCAGCTCTGATAAATTGACGCCTGTGGAAACCATGAAGCTTGCAGCAGGCGAAGTTGCAGGAGAAAAAAGTCTTAAAACCCTTGCTGAACTCATTGACAGTTTGAACCAGGATACAGATATCACAAAAAGATTTGGCCAGAAGGGCCTTGGCCAGAGAAATCTTGGAAGGGCAGTACAGCTTTTACTGGAAAGCTCTGAAACCAATGAGGGGCAGTGTATGTTTGCATTGGATATTTTCAATGCCCTTGAAAGAACAGTGCTTGATTATGTCCAGGAACCGGCTGACCGGGCAAAATTCATGGAAGATCTTAAAATTGCAAGGGGTCTGTACCGTGAAAGAATAATGACTGAAATGTTTAATGCTTATATGGATGAACCCCTGGCAATTAAGAAAGATGTATTAAATTATGTTAATATGATCATTGGCGTTGATGCAGAACATCTTGGTCCTGACATGATGTGGAAATATAAAGATCCCCAGACCAGTGAACTCAAAGCCATTAAAATTGATGAAAGATATATCAAAAATGTTGAAGAGAGACTTGGGCTTAAAACAGAAGAGCAGAGAGCATCTTTTAGAAACACCATTAGAAAAATCTATGGCCAGAAACTATCAGTGGATGCAAATTATGATTTTATGGATAACCTTGAACTGGTCAAGGCTATTACAGATGTCAGGCTTAAATCAGATATTGCTGGAGCAGGTTCTTTGATTGGCGCCCTTGCAAACAGGACCAATGAAGAGAATCAAAAGCTTTATGACAGAATGGTTTATACCATGAATGAGAAACTCGGGTATTGCAGAACTTGTGCCCAGAAGACTATTGAATATTTCTGCACCCAGGAGGACGACAAGTGATTTGGGCAAAACTCACCCATCTGTTTCGTTGCTGCAACCTTTTGCAATCCTCATGTACATTAGTACACTCCGGTCGCAAAAGTTTTTGCGCCTCACATATGGGCAGGTTTCTACCCAAATTGAGAGATCCACAGGTTTTGTTGGAGTAAGGGCCATGTGGCGGATCTGGTTATCCACCACACAATAGCCTAAAGGTCACACGCAAAACATGAAAGAATCAAGGTCGTTGGCTATTCTTTCATATAAAAATAGTGGGGAGGTGAAATTATATGGTAACCCTTGATGAGCTCCTTGAAAGAGACAGAAGAAGAGAAGAAGATGGATTTAAGCGTAAAATTCGTATAGGAAGAATTGTAAAACCCGGTTCCGGCGGAAAAGATAAGATTATCATTGTTCCCACCACAGTTGAAGAAAAATTTGTTCACGATGAAATTCATCCTGAGCAGGAGCAGGGGGAAGGTGAATCCACAGGCGGTACAGGAGAAGGAGAAGAGGGAGATGTTATAGGAGAACAGCCTGTCCGTCCTGAAGAGGGTGAAGGAGAAGAGGGAGAGGGTGATGGAGAAGGACCTGGCGAAGGCAGGGGCGGAGAACATGAACTTGAATCCAATGCCTATGAACTTGGCAAGGTTTTGTCCGAAGATTTTCAACTGCCCAATCTAAAGGATAAAGGCAAAAAAAGAACCCTTGTAAAATATATCTATGATTTGACGGACAAAAACAGAGGTGCAGGTCAGATCCTTGATAAAAAAGCAACTTTAAAGCGGATAGTTCAGACCAATATTACCCTGGGAAATATTCCCGATACCAATGATATTGATACAAGTAAATTTCTTATCTCTCCCCAGGATTTGATTTACAGGATTTTATCCCGGGAAAAGGACTTTGAATCCCAGGCCCTTGTTTTCTTTTTAAGGGATTATTCAGGATCAATGGGAGGTAAAGTAACCCAGGCCGTTGTTTCCCAGCATGTAATGCTCTACTCCTGGCTTTTATATCAATATGATAAACAGGTGGATACAAGATTTATCCTCCATGACACAGAAGCCAAGGAAGTAGATGATTTTTATAAATATTACTCATACAGAGTTGCAGGCGGCACCAATGTCTTTACAGCATTTAAAATGGTAAATGATATTGTTGAAAGAGAAAGTCTTGCAAGGGATTATAATATATATGTTTTCCACGGCACAGATGGAGATGACTGGGATAAGGAGGGAAAGCAAACCATTGTTGAGATTGACAGGATGTTGAGCTATGTCGCCAGAATCGGTATTTCCATTGTGGAACACTCCTATGTGGGCTCTAACCAGACAGAAGTTGAAAAATATTTAAAATCATCGGAGATACTGACTAAACACAGTGATTTGATTAAACTTGATGTAATGAATGAGAGTGCAGATGATACAAGAATTATTCAGGGCATTAAAAAACTTATTTCATAAACTGCTGTGGGGCAGGTTGTAATTATCTGTCACACAATACCATGAAGGCCGGAAACTGATGCAGATGCAATGACTTTTATTTTAAAAACAAGGATTAATAAATCATGGAACTTGTAAGTCAACATGTCAAAGGTATCATGGAGGAATGCAAACTCAGGGCCCGGGATCATGGGCTAAAGTTTGATAATGAAACCCTTGAATATATAGTGACCAACCGTGATATGATAGAGTTGAGCCCCAAGGTGATGATACCCACTCTTTACGATTACTGGGTTCATGATGTCAGAGTTTTATCGGGCAAAGGCATGTATGAAGCCTATCCTTCAAATCCATTTGAAACTGTCATAAACACCAGGCCTGCCATCTCATTTTACAATGATAATAATCCTGACTGGCTCAATGTCATGATTTTTTATCATGTTCTGGGGCATATTGATTTTTTCCAGAATAATATGTTTTATAAAAACACCTGGGATGTAGATTTAACAGGGCAGGCATTGGCTGATAAACGACTGATTGCAGAACTTAGATCTGAAAAGGGCAGATGGGTTGATTATGCCATTGAATTTGCCCGGGGGCTTGATAATCTTGTGGGATATAATGAAGAGCTAAACCAGATAATAATGAAGGATACAAAACGAAACTTAAGTAAAATTGATTATTATTTTGATATTTTTTTACAAAGAATTAAAAAAGTACCCCAGCATCAATATCTAAAAGAGATCACACGATATAATGAGTTTAATAAAACCAGTGAAGATTTTTTTGATGAAATAACAGTAAAATATCCTGAATTGACAGAGCTTTATAAAAAAGAGCTTTTGTCAAAGTCAATGTTTGATTCAGATGTTATGGAATATATAATCCGTTTTTCACCTTTTTTAAAACAGGAGGAGAATCAGTGGATTAAATCAATTATTCAAATTGTCAGAAACACTTCACTCTATTTTCAGCCCCAGATCAGAACAAAAATTATGAATGAGGGGTGGGCAAGCTATTGGCATGAATATCTGTTTATGAGAGACGATAGAATAAATGGTCATGAAGCTGATTTCGCCAAGATAAATGCAAGCGTTACTTCCATGCCAAAGGTTGGACTTAATCCATATGCGCTTGGTTTGAGAATGTTCCAATATATTAAAAATATGGAAGATAAGGGCTGCTATTCCTTTGATTATCTTTTTTTACACGATGAACTTGCAAGGAAAAAATATAACAGCCAAAAAAACAGTGGTGATGAATATATCCTTGATGTCCGTGAAAATTTTAATGATTTTACATTTATAAATACATTTATTAACCAGGATTTTTTAACCAGGCACAAACTCTTTGTCACAGGAAAATATCTTGATCAAGCTTCAATGAAGTGGAAATACTATATAAAATCCAAAAAAGCAGAAGATTATAAACAGATGATCATTGATACCCTGTACCATCCGCCGCAGATATTTGTGGATAAAGCTTTAACAAAAGAAGGAATTTTATACCTTAATCATACATTTGAAAATAAACCTTTAAAAATGGACTATATTGAAAACACCATGGCAGGGATTGAATATTTGTGGGGAGGCCCTGTTCATCTTGAGACAAGTGAACCTGAGATATCAAAACAAGCTGGAGTAAATTATGCCACTTTCTGGGATACTGGAGCAGGTGGTGCAAAAAAACCTGTTGAAAAAAAACCTGAAGATATTAAATGGAAGAGAATGCGATATATCATGGAGAACCGTAAACTTCATAAACGGGAGTTATGATTTAATATGGGAAAAAAATCTTTAAGAAGAAGATCCACAGACAAAATAATAGGCAAAACCTATGATTTGCTGGACAAAAACATCATTGATTATAACAGGCTTAAACCTATTCCCTTTGAAGAGTTTTTAAATTTATTAACTGTAAAACCGTCCAGGGTTTTACGAAATATTTTCCAGGCCTTCCACGACATGATAAAAAGTTATGTTGATGAATCCGAGGATACTCTATCCAAAAATATAGAAAAACTTAATTTTACCAATTATGATTGCTCAAGACTTTTTGTTGAAGATTCGGAAAATCCTTATTTTACTGATATGCTGTTTGCCAATCGTTTTATGAAACAGATGGAATATCTTCGCCACGGAGCACAGCAGAATCGAATATATATTTTTCACGGGCCCCATGGCTGCGGCAAGAGTACTTTTTTAAATAATTTATTAAAAAAGTTTGAACAATATGCAAATACTCAAGAAGGTTTAAGATTTGAAATTGTATGGCGTCTTGATATTCAAAAGTTAAAAAATAAAGAGAGTGCAGCCTCTGCATCTGCCTTTGAAAAGCTTATTCATTTTGTGGAAAATCAAGAGGACACTCTGTTTGATCAAGCACCTGAAGGTCAAAAAAACAGAGAAAAAATCATTGGCGATAAAAATGGTGATTACCTTGAGATTCCCTGTATTTCCCATGATAATCCTTTTCTTGTAATTCCCAAGGATCAAAGAAGGGCAGTCCTTGACGAATTGATTGAAAATGATCAATTTAAATGGCGTCTTTTCACGGAAAAAGAGTATGAGTGGGTATTTAAAGAAGATGTTTGTACCATCTGTGCTTCCATTTATCAATTCCTGCTGGAACGTCTGGAAAACCCTTCCAAAGTTTTAAAGATGCTCTATGCAAGACCCTATTATTTTAACCGCCGTCTTGGCAGCGGTATCAGTGTATTTAATCCTGGAGACCGCCCTTTAAAGCAGAATGTTATTTCAAACCAGATGCTGCAAAAAAAAATTAATTCACTGGTTCAGGACAGCAATGTTGTCAACTATATCTATTCAAGGTTTGCAAAGATTAATAATGGGATATATGCGCTCATGGATATTAAAGCCCATAATGTGGAGCGCATGGTAGAACTCCATAATATCATCAGTGAGGGACTTCACAAGGTTGAAGACATAGAAGAGAGAGTAAATTCTCTGTTTTTTGCCCTGATGAACCCAGAAGATAAAAAAAATATCCGTGATTTTCCCTCCTTTGAGGACAGGATTCAATATATTGATATTCCCTATGTCCTTGATATAAAAACAGAGGTTAAAATCTATAGTAATATTTTTGGCAGGCATATTAAAGGGAGTTTTCTGCCAATGGTCTTTGAAAATTTTGCAAGGATTATTATTTCCACAAGAATTGGCAAAAAATCCCTGGCTTTGACTGAATGGATAAAAGAGCCGGAGAAATATAAGAATTTTTGTGATGAAAAACTCATGCTTCTGAAAATGGAGCTGTTTTCCGCAAATGTTCCAAAATGGTTAAAGGAAGATGATGTTAAATCCCTTGATAATAAAGTTCTTAAAAAGATTATTGCTGAATCGGAAATTTATGGAAAAGAGGGGTTGTCTGGCAGGGATTCAATCAAATTATTTGATCAGTTTTATTCAAAATATGCAAAAGAAGACCGCCTTATCAATATGCCTGATTTATGCACATTTTTTAACAAGCTTGATGATCAGACAAAAAGAATGATCCCCAAGGAGTTTCTTGAATCCTTGCTGCGAATGTATGACTATTGTATTCTGCAGCAGGTTAAGGAGTCTTTGTATTATTACAATGAAGCCCAGATAGCCAGCGATATTAAAAATTATATCTCTGCTGTTACAAACGAGCTGGATTCTGTTATAAAATGTATTTTCACAAAAGAAGAAATCCATGTAACCCCGGAATTTCTTGAAAGCATTGAAAACCGGCTTTTGTCCGAGGATCTGGATCTGGCACGCAGGCAGGAAATCAGAAACGATGTGTTAAAAGAGTATACCACCAGGGCCTTGACACAGGAGATCATGATTGAGGGAAAGAATATCGAGCAAACCAGGCTTTTTGAGTCTCTGCATGAAAGATATGTTCATAATCTTAAAAAAAGAGTGCTTGAACCCTTTATTGAGAATGAAAATTTCAGAAATGCCATTAAAGACTTTGACACTGCTAAATTTAAATCCCATGACAAGCGCATTAAAAAAGATGTGAAATTTTTATTGGACAATCTTGTTCAAAAATTTGAATACACAACCCAGGGTGCCAATGAAGCCTGCATTTATGTTATTGATAACGGGCTTGCCAATAAATTTAAATAACTGCCTTGCTTATTATTTTTAGGTTTTTTAAGGCAAAAAATCAGCCCAAAAGGTTGTCAATGCTGGATTTTGAGAGCCTTGATTTTCATAACCTAAAGGTCACACGTAATCTGAATGCTCCACATAGATCAATTCAGGAATATAATCTGAGACCTTTGAATAACATTCATGACATATACCCTCCAATAGCCATGGCGTGATTTATACACATAATTCCATGCCTGTTCCAGTTCTTTAAAGTGACTTTAACTTATTTGTAATTAATTATCTGAAATGCTGCGAAGGAATGAATCTATTGCAGGCAATTTTTTTTTTAACTTGGTTTTCAAAAAATAATGCCTCCACCACCTTGTACCACGATGTGACATGTATTATCTTATGATAAATAACTGGCTCCAAGGGTTTATTTGTTTATTGTGTGCTCTTTATGGTTGGTTTGTTAACAAAAGGCATCTTTTTGTATGGTATGATTTTTTAAGTTCTTAAGATGCCTCAAGTAAGCCGTACAGCCTGCATTGAAAAAAACAGGAGGATATAATGGCTAAAGAAATCATTACTAAAAAACAGATTCCTGCATCAGATCGTACCATGTGTGATGCAACAGCTCAAATGCTTGAAAAAGCCAGAAGAGATGGCGTTGTCATTGATCTTGACCGTGGTTATGAAATGAAACCATGCCCCATAGGTGTTGAATCAGCCTGTTGCAAGCATTGCTTCATGGGGCCGTGCCGTTTAAATCCCAGAGATCCATACAAAAAAGTTGGTGTTTGCGGAGCATCAATTGATACGATAATGTCAAGAAATTTTGGAAGAATGGTTGCGGCAGGATCGGCCTCCCATAATGATCATGGGATGAATATCCTTGAATTGTTTAAAGGTATAATTGACGGCAAAGTAGAGGATTTTAAGATAAAAGACACTTTAAAACTTGAAAGGCTTGCAAAATCAGTTGGAATTGATGTTAAAGGTAAAGAAGTTATAGAAATCGCAAAAGAACTTTATACTGAACTTGAAAAGACATTCTCCAATGTTAAAGGAGAAATGCCTTTCACAAAAAGAGTGCCCAAGGCAACTCTGGAACAATGGCGCAAAGAAGGTGTTGTCCCAAGAGGAGCCATGCGTGAAATAATGGAGCTTATGAGCAGAACTCATATCGGTTGTGATCAGGATTATAAAAATCTTTCAAAACAGATTACACGTACTGCTCTTGCCGATGGATGGGGCGGTTCAATGATTGCAACAGAGCTTTCAGATATTATGTTTGGGACACCATCACCAACGTTGGCTGATGTCAACATGGGTGTTTTAAAGGAAGATCATGTAAATATTATTGTCCATGGACATGAGCCTGCCATGTTTGAAGCTATGCTTGCCGGGGTTAATGATAAGGTTTTTATTGATGCAGCAAAAGAAAAAGGTGCACAGGGAATTAATCTGGTCGGCATGTGCTGTTCTGGTGCTGAAATGATGTCCCGGCACGGTGTTCCACATGCAGGAAGTTTTGGGTCAACTGAAGCTGTTATTGTAACAGGCGCAGTTGATGCAATGGTTGTTGATATTCAGTGTATAAAACAGGGACTTGCCTCGGTTGCAAAATGCTATGATACACACCTTATCACAACAAATCCCAGGTGTCATATCGAGGGTGCAACTCATATTGAATTTGAGGATAGGAATCCTGGCAAATGTATTGATGAAGTAATTACTAAAGCCATTGCAAGGTTCAGTACCAGAAGCATGCCTGTTGAAATTCCTCAAATAACAAAGTCAGGTATCCACGGATTTACCCATGAATATATAGAATATATGCTGGGTGGTACTTTCAGGGGCGGTTATACTCCCCTTAACGAGAATATTATTAATGGAAGAATACGAGGAGTTGCAGGTGTGGTTGGATGTACAAATCCAAAAGTTAAGCAGGATTCAATTCATATAGAGCTTGTCAAAAAATTAATAGAAAGTGATGTATTGGTACTCCAGACAGGATGCTCACAGATTTCACTTGCCAAGGCAGGCTTTCTTGTGCCCGAGGCCGCATGCCTTGCCGGAGACGGGCTTGCAGAAGTCTGTGAAACTGTTGGTATGCCTCCTGTCCTGGGATTAGGTTCATGTGTTGATAATACCAGAATTCTTATTGCAGCCTCTGCCATGGTTAAAGCAGGTGGTCTTGGCAATAGTCTTGCCGATCTGCCGGTTGCAGGATGTGCTCCTGAGTGGATGAGTGAAAAAGCCATTGCCATTGGTCAATATTTTGTGGCTTCAGGCATATATACGGTTTTTGGTATTGGTTTTCCAATTGTAAAAGGTACAAAGTATTATGATTATCTTTTCAATGGTATGGAGAAACAGGGTTTTGGAAAATGGGGTACAGCATCAGATCCCCATGAGATAGCAAAAATGATGATAGCCCATATTGATAAAAAGAGGAAACAGCTTGGTATCGACAAGACAAGAAAGAGGCTTCTGGTTGATATGTCAGATAGAAGAAAGCTTACGACTTAAATAACTGCCATGAATGACTTCCTATGCATGGGAATTTAAACAATGCTATATAGCATTTGCAAATATAATGATAGCGGCTGCATTGTAAAAGAGAAAAAGAGAGGTTGATACATGATGTCTTGCAGCTCATGACATACAAAAACTGAATCACGGCAAAGAGTGGTTAAAATTGTGCACAACATGCTGAGTTTTGCCCGGAAAAGTTATACTTCCATCTCCTCCCATAAGCAAGAAAGATCACATTTGACATCACATCTTCGTTGTATTACAATCTGTATTACGGAGGTGATAAAAAAGATTTTAATTGATTCGGGGCCATTGATAGCTTTATTCGATTCATCAGACAAGTATCATGAAGAATCTGTTAGTTTTATCAAAATCAACAAATATCCCTTAATCACGACTCTTGCTTCAATAACAGAAACGCTTCATTTGTTGGATTTTAATCGAAATGCTCAGATTGATTTTCTGGAATGGGTAAGCAGAGGTGCTGTTGAAATACACAATATCCAAAATAATGATTTTAAACGGTTGAAAGATTTAACTGAAAAATATCGTGATTTGCCAATGGATTTTGCTGATTCTTGTCTTGTGTATATAGCAGAAAAACTAGACATCTATACAATCGCTACCATTGACCGAGATTTTACAATATATCGAATCAAAGGAAAGAAAAAATTTAAAATGATTCTTTCATAAGAACGATTTAATCAATAGTCATTTCAACGAAAATGGATAATATCAACCAGGCGATTATATTGATAAGGAGGTTTAATTCAAAATGGATGAATCAAAACAGAAAATTGCATTATTCATTGATGCCGATAATGCACCAGCAAATAAGTTTGAAGATGTTTTGAGTGAAGTAGCAAAGTATGGTGTGGTAACAATACGAAAGGCATATGGTAATTGGAAAAACCCCTCTCTAAAGCCCTGGGAAGAGCTATTGCATGAATATGCAATTCAGCCGGTGCAGCAATATGACCTCACAAAGGGTAAAAATGCCTCGGATATTGCACTTGTTATTGATG